>NZ_PGDQ01000016.1 GCF_003073135.1 Euzebya rosea | reverse complement strand
CGACTCCGCGACGAAGGAGCGACAGGAGGCCCGCGCTTCCACGTGGGGGTTCGAAAGGGGGCGGAGCCCCCTTGGGCAGGTATCGAGTGGGAGTAGGACCCGACTCCGCGATCGGCTGACGACGAATGCGGGTCGGCGTGGCGGTGGTCCTGCCACTCGACGGGGTCTGATCCGGTACCGTTCGCACCGATGGCTGAGCAGTTCCTGGACGCCCGACAGGCCGCGCTGAACGGCCTCTTCGACGATGCCGCGGTCTTCCCGCCGGCGAACCGCCCCATGGAGGACGCGCTTGCGAGCCACCGTGGCCACCAGGGCGGTGATCGCGGATGGCTGGTCAACCGGTTCCTCATCCGCGCCAGCCAGGCCGGCGAGCTGCCGGACCTGCTGGAGGACCCCGACCAGCTCCAGCTCGGCGTCGTCCTCGACCGCACCACCGGTGGGACCTTCGCGGAGTCCGTCGGGGCGGACCTCGCCAGCATCACCGGCCTCGCCCGGGACCGCCGGGTGCGGCTGACCGGACTCGAGCTGGCCCTCGACGGCGACGACGCCGAGAGCGAGGTCGCCGGCATCCTGGCGGCGCTCCAGGGCGCACGGTTCCCCGAGAACCTGACCCTGGCCATAGAGGTGCCGGTCGCCGGACGCTCTGCCGGTGAGGTGCTGCGCGGCATCAACGCCATCGCCGGCGCGCGCGCCCCGGGAGGCAAGTACGCCGACGGATTGATCGCCAAGGTGCGCTGCGGCGGAACGGTCGCCTCCGCCGTCCCGGCTGACCTCGAGGTTGCCGGCTTCATCCGCGCCTGCGCCAAGCAGCAGGTGCCGTTCAAGGCCACGGCCGGCCTGCACCACCCGTCCCGCACGACCAACGAGGACCACGGTGGCCTCGAGCACGGCTTCCTGAACCTGCTCGCCGCCGCGACGGCCGCCTTCGAGGGCGAACGCCTCGACGTCGTCGAGGACCACCTCGGCCGCGCTGGCGACCAGTTCAAGCTCGGCCCCGGCGCCATGATCGTCGGCGACGAGGTGGTGGAGGGCCAGACCCTCGCCGCCGTGCGCGCCCAGTTCTTCCGCGGCATCGGCTGCTGCGACATCCTCGACCCCATCACCGACCTCGCCCAGATGGGCGTCGTCACCGCTACCGGAGGCCTGTCATGAGCCGCTCCTGGGTGGCCGGCGCCGACGAGTCCGGCTACGGCCTGTCCCACCTGCCGTACGGCGTGGTCGTCGTCGATGGCCATCCCGTGCCGGCCGTCCGCATCGGTGACCACGCCCTGGACCTGCGTGCCTGTCACCGCGCGGGACTGCTGCCCGGGGTCGTCTGGGCCGAACACGTCGACCTCACGATGCTGATGATGGAGGGGGCAGAGGTGTGGGCGGGCGTTCGTGCAGCCGTCACCGACCTGCTGTCGGAGGGGGGTTCGCAGCACCCGCCGGACGGGGCGCTGATCCCGCTGGCCGACGTGGCGGCCCCGACGATGCCCTTCACCGTCGCCGACTACGTCGACTTCTACTCCTCCCTTCATCACGCCACGAACCTCGGACGCCTGTTCCGGCCCGACTCCGACCCGTTGCTGCCCAACTGGCGCCACCTCCCGGTGGGCTACCACGGCCGCGCCGGCACCGTGGTGGTCAGCGGCACGCCGATCCACCGTCCCGTCGGCCAGCAGCGGCCCCCCGAGCCGGGTGCCGCCCCGCCGGTGGGCCCCTCGGAACGCCTCGACATCGAGCTGGAGGTCGGCTTCGTCACCGGTGGCCTCGGGACGCCGCTGGGGACCCCCGTCCCCGCGTCGGCCGCAGGTGAGCACATCTTCGGCATCGTGCTGGTCAACGACTGGTCCGCACGCGACATCCAGGCGTGGGAGTACCAGCCGCTGGGACCGTTCCTGGGCAAGTCCTTCGCGACGTCGATCGGCCCGTGGATCACTCCGCTGGCAGCGCTCGACGCCGCCCGTGTGGCCTCGCCCGAGCAGGACCCGCCCGTCAGCGACTACCTGCGGGTCGAGGGGCGCTGGTCCTTCGACCTCTCCCTCGAGGTGGCCATCACCCCGGCCGGGACGACGACCGAGGAGGTCGTCAGCCGGGTGTCCTTCGCCGACATGTACTGGACGATGCCGCAGCAGCTGGCGCACGCGACCGTCAACGGCGCCACGATCCGGGCCGGCGACCTGTTCGCCTCCGGCACCGTGTCCGGCCCCGAACGCGGCACCGAGGGTTCGCTGATCGAGCTGACCATGGGCGGGCGCGAACCCATCACGATCGCCGGGGTCGACCGCACGTTCCTCCAGGACGGCGACACCGTGACCCTGCGCGGGTCGTGCGAGGGCGCCGACGGCCAGCGGATCACGCTGGCCGAGGTCACCGGGACGATCCTGCCGCCCGGGTAGGGGGCGGCGACGACGGGATCAGTCCTTCTGACCCCGTGCGGCCATGGTCGGGATCAGCACGATCGCCACGGCCGAGCACAGCGCCACGAGACCCCACTTGGCGCCGGTGGTCCCGTCTGTCGGGATGATGGCCAGGATCGCGGCGGCCAGCGCGCCGAAGGCGACCGCCATCCAGATCTTCCGACCCCTGTCCTTGCCGAGACCCTGCTCGAGCAGCATCACGGCGATCCAGCCGACCAGGCCGATCGCGAGGGCCGCCAGGGTGGTGGTCATCAGGCCGGGCGACATCGACAGGCCGAAGGGGCCGGTGAGGACGAGGTGCATCGTCGCGGCGACACCGGGGGCGAGCAGGACGCCGGCGAGGCGGTAGCCGATCGGCTTGGGCGTCGGGGGGACGATGTCTTCCTGGGTCTGAACGGGGATTGCGCCGGCCATGGGTGATCGTGTTCCTCGGGAGTGGGTGGCTCGGTGTGCGCCCCGCCGTGCGGGGCGTGACGACCGGGGATGCCCGCGCCGTCTTCGTCGACGTGGAGGGTATCGGATCGTGTCGGCCGGCCAGCATTCGGCCCCGGGCGGTGTCACGGGCACCCCGTACCATGACCTCACCGTGACGACTCCCAGCCTGCACCTCGACGGACTCAACCCACAGCAGAAGGACGCCGTGATGCACGACGGCGGTCCGCTGCTCGTCGTGGCCGGGGCCGGGTCGGGGAAGACCCGTGTCCTGACCCACCGCATCGCCCGCCTGATCGGCGACGGTGCGCACCCGCTGGAGATCCTCGCGATCACCTTCACCAACAAGGCCGCGGGTGAGATGAAGGACCGCGTCGGTCGCCTGGTCGGCGACGACCTGGTGGGGATCAGCCGCGACGAGCAGGGCCAGCCGACCAAGCGTCGCTGGGGTGGCATGTGGGTGCAGACGTTCCACTCCGCCTGTGCCCGCCTGCTGCGCACCGAGGCCCCTCGCCTGGGCTACGCCAAGCACTTCACGATCTACGACACCAGCGACTCCGGCCGGGTCGTCTCCCGGGTCATCAGCGACATTGGCCTGGACACCAAGAAGATCCCCGTCCGGGCCGCGCTGTCGGCGATCTCGGCGGCCAAGAACGAGCTGATCGACTTCGAGACCTACGCCTCGCAGGCCGAGGACTGGTGGACCACGCAGGTTGCCGAGGTCTACAAGGGCTACCAGGCCAGGCTCCACGCGGCCTCGGCCATGGACTTCGACGACCTGCTGGTCAAGACCGTGGAGATCTTCCAGCTGTTCGACGACACCCTGCAGCGCTACCAGCGGCAGTTCCAGCACGTCCTGGTCGACGAGTGGCAGGACACCAACCACGCCCAGTACAAGCTGGTGCAGATGCTGGCCGACCAGCACCGCAACATCACGGTCGTCGGCGACTCCGACCAGTCGATCTACGCCTTCCGCGGTGCGGACATCCGCAACCTGCTGGACTTCGAGAACGACTTCCCCGACGCGACGACGATCGTGCTGGACCGCAACTACCGGTCCACCCAGACCGTGCTCGACGCGGCAAACGCCGTCATCGCCAACAACTCCCAGCGGGTCGCCAAGGACCTGTGGACCGAGGCAGGCGCCGGCGACCGGATCATCCGCTACACCGCAGAGAACGAGCACGACGAGGCCGCGTTCGTCGCCGAGGAGATCCGCAAGCTGACCGCCGAGGGCACCTACCGCGGTGCCGACTGCGCGGTCTTCTACCGGACCAACGCCCAGTCCCGCGTGATGGAGGAGGTCATGCTGCGGGTCGGCCAGCCGTACCAGGTGATCGGCTCGACGCGCTTCTACGACCGCAAGGAGGTCAAGGACGCCCTGGCCTACCTGACCGTGCTGGTCAACCCCGGGGACGACGTCGCCGCGGGCCGCATCCTCAACGTCCCCCGGCGCGGGATCGGCAAGAAGACCCAGGAGGCGCTGACCGGCTACGCCGCGACCACCGGCACGACGCTGATCGAGGCCTGCCGCCAGGTGGGCGCCATCAACGGCGTGCCCACCCGCGCGGTCGGGGCCGTCGAGGGGTTCGTGGCGTTCCTCGACCGGATGCGCACCGCATGGATCGAGGAGGAGCTCACCCCACGGGCCCTGCTGGAGAAGGTGCTGGCGGAGTCCGGCTACATCGCCGAGCTCGAGGCCGAGCGCAGCCCCGAGGCCGAGGCACGGCTGGAGAACCTGGCCGAGCTCGAGGGCGTCGCCGAGGACCTGCTGTCGCTGACCCCCGACGCGACGCTGCCCGAGTTCCTCGAACGGGTGCAGCTGGTCAACGCCGAGGACGACCTGACCGACGAGTCGGCACGCGTGACGTTGATGACCCTGCACAACGCCAAGGGCCTGGAGTTCCCCGTCGTCTTCCTCGTCGGCCTCGAGGAGGGCGTCTTCCCCCACAGCCGAACCCTGTCGGAGCCCGACGAGATCGAGGAGGAGCGGCGGCTGGCCTACGTCGGCATGACCCGCGCGGAGAAGCGGCTGTACGTGACGTCGGCCTGGGCGCGGACGTTGTTCGGCGGGTCGCAGTCCAACCCGCCCAGCCGTTTCCTCGGCGAGATCCCCGCTGAGCTGGTCGAGGACCGCTCCACCGATCGGGGGGGACCGTCGCGTCGCGCCCTGTCCATGGCCGGGGTGAAGACGCAGTACCACCGCCGGGTCGAGGAGGACGACGACGGGCCCGAGTTCAAGGCAGGGGACTGGGTCATGCACACCCGGTTCGGCAAGGGCCGCATCGTGGAGATGACCGGCATGCCGGGTGAGGAGGAAGCCGTCATCGACTTCGCCGAGACCGGCGAGAAGCGCCTTGTCCTGGCCTACGCTCCGCTGATCCGCGCCTGACGTCCCTCGGCGCGTTCGCGTGTTGACATGGGCACGGTCGGAGGGTCGCGCGTTATGCTGGACAACCTCCTGACATCAGTCAACCAATGAACTAAGTCCGTCATGGACCGACCGGAAGTACGAGGGATCGCCATGGACGTGAACACGACGGTCAACACGGCCGGGGAGGTGCTCACGCTCATACGGGACGGTCGGGCACGGACCCGCGCGGAGCTCGTGCGCCTGACCGGTCTCTCGCGGGCAACGGTGTCCCAGCGGGTCGAGTCACTCCTCGGTGGCGGGTTCGTCTACGAGGCGGGTGAGGCTCCGAGCACCGGCGGTCGACCACCGCAGACGCTGGCGTTCAACAGCGAGGCCGGCGTGGTGCTCGTCGCCGATCTCGACGTCACCCGCGCACGCCTCGCGATCGCCGACCTGTCCGGGACGCTGCTGGCCGAGTCCACCGGTGAGATCGACATCGCCGCGGGCCCCGACACGGTGATCGCGTGGATGCTGGACGGGTTCGAGGACCTGCTGGGGAAAGCCGGGCGCGGATCTGCGGCGGTGCGCGGCATCGGCATCGGGTTGCCGGGGCCGGTCGAGTACTCCGCTGGTCGTGCCGTCAGCCCGCCGATCATGCCCGGGTGGGACGGTGTTGCGGTGCCGGCGCTGGTGCAGAAGGCCCATCCGGTGCCGGTCCTCGTGGACAACGACGTCAACATCATGGCGTTGGGCGAGTACTGGACCCACTGGCGGGACCGGGTGGACGACCTGCTGTTCGTCAAGGTCGGCACCGGCATCGGCAGCGGGCTGGTGATGCACGGCCGGATCTACCGCGGTCAGAACGGCGCGGCCGGTGACATGGGGCACATCCGTGTCCCGTCCCCCGGGACCGTCGTGTGCCGCTGCGGGAACGTGGGGTGCCTGGAGGCCGTCGCCAGCGGTGCGGCCCTGGCTGCGGAGCTCAGGCGGCAGGGTGTCGACGTCGAGGCTGTCGCCGACGTGGTGAGGGAGGCCACGGGCGGAAGCACGCAGGCCATCCGCATGATCAGGGAGGCGGGTCGGCAGATCGGCGAGGTCCTCGCCGGGGCCGTCAACCTGCTGAATCCGGGTGCCATCGTCGTCGGTGGTGAGGTCGCGCTGGCTGCTGCCGAACTCGTCGCGGGTGTCCGCGAGGCCGTGTACGAGCGTTCGACGGTCCTGGCCACCCACGACCTGCGCGTGCAGACGAGCGAGCTGAACGAACGTGCCGGCGTCACCGGTGCCGCCGTCATGATCATCGAGTCGATCCTCATGCCCGGGGCCGTGGACGAGGCGATCCGAGACCGCTCGCCGAGCTGAGGTCACGGTTCGGCGGCTCGAGCACCCGCAGAGTTCGGCGCCAGACGCAGCGTCTCCGTCGTCGAGGCGCTCGTGGCGACCCGAGTTGTGCACCTCGGCCGCTGCCTTGGCTCAACTGCGCACATCGCGCTGGTGCTGGAGCACTTCGACCGGGACGGCGGCTGACCTGCACAACTCGCCTTGGCACGGTCGGCCAGGTCAACACCGGGCGCCGGGGTGCTTGGGCAAGTTGTCCACGAGGCGGCCAGAAGCCGACGGCGGGCGGCTTGGGTTGGGGGCGAGGGTGGAGGCATGGACACCTCACGGACAGGAACCCTCGGTGACGGCCCCCCGGCCCGAGAGCCGGTGGACATGGCCCTCCTCGATCAGCTGGCCACGCGGCAGGCCGGCCACGTCGCCGTCTGGCAGGCCGTCGTGCTCGGCCTGCCACGGTCATCCGTCACCGAGCTCGTGGCCCGGAGGGGGTGGACACGGGCCCATCGGGGCGTCCTGCGCGTGCTGGGGGGCCGGTCCGACGACCTCGGTCGCGTGTGGGCGGCGCTCCTGTGCGTGGCGGGGATCGGTGGCCCCGAACGGGCTGCGTCCAGAATGCGAGAGGGAGGGGAGCAGGCCGATGCCCTCGCCCGGGCGGTGTCCGACGTCGCGGTGGTGACCGGCTTCTCGGCGGCGTGGCTGATGGGGGTCCGGGGACGTCCTCCCGCGGTTCCCCAGCTGCTGGTCGAGCGAGGGACCCAGGTCCGTGGCCGCCCTGTGCGGGTGGTCCGCAGCCGACGACCGGCTGGCGACGTTCGCTGGATCGACGGTGTCCCGTGCGCCGTCCCGCACCGGGTTCTGTGGGACATGGCGTGGATCGGTCGTCGTACCGATCGTGCGGTCGTGAACGTGGCCGACGCCGCCGTCGACCTGGACCGGACGCGGGTGCTGTCGATCGACGAGTTCCTCGGAGCCGTGGCCGATCCGCTTTCCTTCGGACTGCCCGTCCGGGTCCCCCGGGCAATGGTTCGGGCGGCCGACCGGGTACGGCCCGGGTTCTCCCACTCCGCGACCGAAGCCCGGGGTCGGGTGGTCATCCGACAGACCCTCGAGGAGTTCGGCCTGGAGACGACCTCACGGCCCTACCTCCTGCGGGACGAGACCGGGAGGATGGTCGCCGAGCTGGACGTGGCGGTCACGGAGCTGCAGTGGGGGCTGGAGATCGACGGTCCGCACCACGATGCGCCGTCGGTCGCCCGGCGTGACCGGGTGCGTGACGGTCGGGTCAGGCAGGTGGAGCGGTGGGACGTGACCAGGTATCACCACACCCTTGTCTCGCAGGAGACGACGTTCCGTCATCGCGTTCGACGCGACGCACTGGACCGGCTCGCCCGTCACGGCCGGCGGGCCGCGTAGTCGGACGTTGCCACGCCCCTGGGCCCCGGCCGCTGCACCCACGTTGTGCAGCTTCATCAGCCGATCGGCCGAGCTGCACATTCGCCGGGCCGACGCGTGCAGGTCGACCAGCCGGCCGGCCGTACTGCACAACTCGTGGGAGGCAGGCCGAACCGGGCCGAACCGCGCCGAACCCCGCCGAACCGGGCCGAACCGGGCCCCGACGAAGGGGAGGGGAGGGGCTACGCCTCGGCGGCGAGGTCGCCGGCGGCCAGGGAGGGTTCGGGGTCGGCCACCGGGGGGACCACGCGGAGGGTGCGGGCGCTGCGCTCGGGCAGGGGGTGCACGTCGTCGAGGGGCTCGGGCCGGTTGAGGGTGCGGTCGGAGAGGTGCTCCACGACCGTCCGCATGACCTCGCCGGACAGCAGCAGCGACAGGTGGCCGAGGTCGTCGACCTTGACGTTGTGGGCACGCAGCGCCGGGTGCACGAGCTTGGCGCTGACCCCCGGCACGATGAGCATGTCGAGGTCGGAGTACACCGCGATCCAGCGCACGTCGCTGGGGCGTGCGGTCTCCTCCAGCTTGCGCATCAACGTGTGGCCGGGGCGCATCTGCGGGCCGGACGACCCGGGCGCCAGGTAGGCGGCGTAGGTGCCCCGATGGGGCGAACCCAGGCTGATCACGGTGTCGACCGTGTCGTGGCCGCCGAGCTGCTGGACGTAGTACCGCGACACGACCCCGCCCATGGAGTGGCCGACGATCATGACCTTGTCCGCACCGGAGATGGACCGGACCCGGTCGACCTCGGCGGCCAGCATCCCCGCGATCTCGGGGATGTCGTAGGTCAGCGGGTTGTAGTCGAAGGCGTGGATGTGGCGGAAGCCCGCCTTGCGCAGCACCCGGTTGATGCCGAGGAACGCGCTGCGGTTGTGGATCCAGCCGTGCACGAGGATGATCGGCATGTTCGCCGTCTCGCTGTCGGTGACGGCGTCCGGCAGGTCCTGCCCGAGCGGGGTGCTCCGCCGGTTGGCGTCACGCGCCATGCCCATCGGGTAGGCCGCCGCGTGGACTGCCGTCAGCGCGAGCTCTCGTACCGTGCCGATGTAGGTGCCGGGGCGCAGAAGGCTTCTGAGGGCGACCGCCGCCTGTCGACGCAGGTGGGACAGGTCGTCGTACTCGGCTTCCACGCTTGGATTCAACTGCGGGCTCCGGCGGTTGGGTGGCGATGTTCGGTTGTGGCTCACGGAGTGCGAACGGTGAGTGGCGCTCAGTGTGCCCCTACAACGCCCAACCAAAGCGCTTCTACGCCCTGATTCGCAAATCGTATGTACAAAACGATACGAACTGACTAGACCCCGGTCGCCTCGGTGACAGGAACGACGGGTCAGCAGGCGGGAGCAACGTCGCTGTTGTCCGTGGGTGGCAGCGACTCCCCGGGTGTGGGGTCCACGTACAGGTCCCCGTCCACCGCGGACGCGCCGGCCCTGACCAACGAATCGCCGGTCCCGCCGACCCGTCGGCCCTGCAGCGTCCACACCGTGCCCGCCGGGGACTCGATCCGGCGCGACGACGTGCAGTACCTGGCGCCCTCGGGCGGGTCGGCGAACGCGGCCAGCACGCCCCCGCCCCGCACGACGAGGACGGTGGTCCCGTTGACCTCCACCACTGCATCCGCGCGGGGGTCGACCTGGTCGAGTGACCCAACGTTGACGAACGGGGCCTCCGGGCGGGCCGACCCGCCGATGACCGCCGGGATGACCACCGCGAGGATCAGCAGGCCGGCCACGACCGCCGCGACGGGCCAGTGCAGGCCCATGCGTTCCCGCAGGACGATCTTGCGCGCGCGCTTGGCCGCCCGTGGTGGCAGGTAGCCGCCGGGACCGAAGTCCGGGGTGTCCTCGGGTGGGCTCGCGGCCGACCCCTCGGGGGTGGGCCGGTCGGTGGGACGGTCGCTCATGACTCCATGAAGTGTGCCGGTCGGGCCGCCTCGGTTCAGGTCGGCCGAGCCTCGTGGGCTATTCTCGCGGCCGGCCGGCCTGTTCGGGCCGGTGAGGGCCGTCCGACTCCGGGCTGCCCTCCGGCCCCTCGACGCGGCCCCCTCCGACTGACAAGACTCCCGAGAGGAGTAGACGTGGACCTCATGGAGTTCCAGGGCAAGGACCTTTTCCGCGCCCACGGCATTCCCACGACCCCGCAAGGACAGATCGCCACGACCCCTGAGCAGGCCGAAGCGCTGGCAACCGAGTTCGGTGTGCCGGTCATGGTCAAGGCACAGGTGCTGACGGGTGGTCGCGGCAAGGCCGGGGGGGTGAAGTACTGCCCCGACGCGGCGGCCGCGAGGGCTGCGGCAGAGGCGATCCTGGGCCTGGACATCAAGGGTCACGTCGTGCACAAGGTCCTGGTCGAGAAGGCCAGCGACATCGGCGAGGAGTACTACCTCTCGATCCTTCACGACCGGGTGAGCAAGGGCTACAAGGCCATCTGCTCGGTCGAGGGTGGTGTGGAGATCGAGGAGGTCAACCGCACGCAGCCGGACAAGGTTGCGAAGGTCGACATCAACCCCGTTGACGGGATGTCGGAGGAGCTGGCCAACCAGATCCTCGACCAGGGCGCCATGCCCACCGACACGCGGGACCAGCAGGTCGCCCTGCTGATGAAGCTGTACGACGGCTTCGTCGCCAGCGACGCCACGCTGTTCGAGATCAACCCGCTGATCAAGACCGAGGACGGCCGCATCATCGCGCTGGACTCCAAGGTCTCCATCGACGACAACGCGCTGTTCCGCCACGAGGATCTCGCCTCGCTCGAGGGTCCGGTGCCGGACGACCAGCAGGGTGACGACCTGGAGGCCCGCGCCAAGGACAAGGGCCTGCAGTACGTCAAGCTCGACGGTGACATCGGGATCATGGGCAACGGCGCCGGGCTCGTCATGAGCACCCTGGACGTCGTCGACCAGGCCGGCGGCAAGCCCGCCAACTTCCTCGACGCCGGTGGCGGGGCCAGCGCGGAGTCCATGGCCGATGGCATCGCCTTCGTGCTGGGCGACCCCGCCGTCAAGGTCATGCTCATCAACATCTTCGGCGGCATCACCCGCTGCGACGACGTCGCCAACGGTGTGCTCGGCGCGATGGAGATGCTCGGCGACGTCGAGCAGAAGCTGGTCGTCCGCCTGGACGGCAACGCTGCGGAGGAGGGACGTCGGATCCTCGAAGAGGCCAACAACCCCAAGATCGTCCCCGCGTCCCAGATGATCGAGGCCGCCGAGAAGGCCGTCGCGCTCGTGAAGGAGGCCTAGAGATGTCCATCATCATCGACGAGTCCACCAAGGTCGTCATCCAGGGCACCGGGAGCCAGGGCACCGCCCACGGCAAGCGGAACAAGGACTACGGCACGCAGATCGTGGCCGGGACCCACCCCAAGAAGGGCGGGACCACCTGGGAGGGCCTGGACGTCCCGATCTTCGCCTCCGTCAAGGAAGCCAAGGACGAGGTCGGCGCCAACACCTCCATGGTCATGGTGCCGGCACCCTTCACCAAGGCCGCGATTCTCGAGGCCTACGAGGCCGGCATCGAGACCATCGTGGCCATCACCGAGGGTGTCCCGGTCCACGACATGACCGAGGTCTACAACACCCTCTACACCCGCCAGGCCGACGGCACCTACGACATGTCCAGCGGCCCGGTCCTGATCGGCCCGAACTGCCCGGGACTCATCAGCCCCGGCAAGGCCAACGTCGGCATCATCCCGCCGCAGATCACCAAGCCGGGCAAGGTCGGGCTGGTCAGCCGCTCCGGCACGCTGACCTACCAGATCATGCACGAGCTGAACCTGGCCGGGATCGGCATCTCGACCTGCGTCGGCATCGGTGGTGACCCGATCATCGGGTCGAACTTCATGGACATCATCCCGAAGTTCGCCGAGGACCCCGACACCGAGGCCATCGTGTTCGTCGGCGAGATCGGCGGGACCGAGGAGCAGAAGGTCGGTCGCTGGATCGCCGACAACATTCCCGACACCCCCTGCGTCGCCTACGTCGCCGGGTTCTCGGCCCCTCCGGGCAAGCAGATGGGCCACGCCGGCGCCATCGTCAAGGAGGGTTCCGAGGGTGGCGAGACGGCCGCGGACAAGAAGGCCGCGCTCGAGGAGATGGGCATCTCGGTGGGCATCAACCCCTCCGAGACCGCACAGCTCATGATCGAGCGGCTGAACGGCTGAGCCAGTCGTTCGGAACCATGTCGACCACGCCCCGGCCATCGGTCGGGGCGTTGTCGTTGGCCGACTCGCGTCGCCCGGACGAGCCCGGGACGTCAGGTCCGGACGCGATCGGGGTCGACCGGGCGAACCGACTTCGCCTGGACGAGGCGGAGGTCGGCGCGTTCGAGCAGGTCGCCCAGGTCGTCGGCCTCCTCGGCCATCGCCAGGCCGGCCGTCCACGACGTCGGTGAGGCGTCCGCCATGCGCTGCAGCACGAGCTCGGCCGCCGAACGGTCGGCGTTGGGGGCCAGCAGCACGAACTCGTCACCGCCGAGCCGTGCCAGCACGTCGTCCTGGCGAACCTCCTGCTGCCATGCCCGGGCGCAGTCGACGAGCAGCCGGTCACCGGCCGCGTGGCCCTTCTCGTCGTTGATCGCCTTGAACCCGTCGAGGTCGATCACGGCCAGCGCCAGCGGACGGCCGGACCGACGGGACTGGCGTATCAGGCGGTCGCCGGCGTCCTCGAGCCCGGCTCGGTTGCGCAGCCCGGTCAGCGGATCGGACGCGGCAGCGCGTCGCAGCCCGGTGCTGAGGCGGTTCACGAGCTCCATCGTCGCGACGGTCGTCAACCCGAGCACGACGACCAGGCGCCAGGCCTCGTCGGGGCCCGCCGCGAGCAGCGCCGTGCTCGAGCCCGCTGCCAGGTACACGGCGTATGTCCGGCTGGTTCGTGTGCTCGAGATGGCGGCGACGAGCACTCCGGTCCACAGCAGCGACGTGCTGATGATGACCGCATCGACCGACGACGCGCTCCTGAGGATCGACCCGAACCCGAGCGTGATCCCGAGGAACATGACCAGGTGGAACGCCCAGAGCGTGAACCGCGGCGCCAGCAGCCAGTAGGCGAGCCCGATGATCGAGGTCGCCGCCAGGTCGGCCAGCCGCGTGTCGGCGACCGCCGGGTCGACGGGTCGGACGACCTGCACGATGCCCGAGACCAGCACGAGGGCTGCGAACGTCCGGACGTGCATGGGATCAGCGCGTCGACGCCAGTGCCCCCGGCGTCGTCGATCCGCGTTCCCCAACATCCGTCACAGGCTATCGAGGGGCTGTTCGGCGGGGTCCTGTCCATCCTGTCCGGGGGGTGACGTTCGCCCCCGTTCGTGTTAGCGTCGTCCGGCTGTGCGCACATCTGGGGAGGGTTCCGCCGACCTGTCGTTGCTGACGGCCCACCTGCGGCCCGAACGACGTCAGCTCGTCGGCCTGCTCGCGGTGCTGATGGTGGCGATGCTGCTGCCGGTCGCCGGCCCCGTGTTGCTCGGCAGCGTGGTGGACGCCGCCCTCGCCGATCGGCCAACAGGTGTGCTGCTGCGAGGGGCCGCGGCCTTCCTCGCCGTCACCCTGCTGGCCGACGGCCTGCAGCTGGCCCTGACCCGCTGGTCGGTGGCGCTGGCCTGGCGCGTCGGCAACCGGCTTCGGCTGGACCTGGCCCGCCACGCCCTTCGCCTGGACCTGACCTGGCACGGCGACCACAGCCCCGGATTGCTGATCGAGCGCATCGACGGCGACGTCGACGCCATCGTCCGCTTCTCCTCCTCTGCGGTCCTCAACCTGCTGGGCAACGCCGTGCTGCTCAGCGGCACGCTGGCCGTGGCGCTGGTGATCGAGTGGCGAGCCGGCCTGCTGATCGCGGCCGCGTCGCTGCTGGCGGTGGAGGTGATGCGTCGGATGCGGCGTGCCGCCGTGCCCTTCTACGACGAGGAACGCGAGGTCCAGGCCAGCCTGTACGGCGACCTGGAGGAGCGCCTCGGCGGACTGGAGGACGTACGGGCCAACGGTGCCGCTGGCTACGCGGTGCACCGCCTGCACGAGTCGTCGGCCCGCTGGTGGCGGGTGGCCAGGCGTGCCTCGATGCGTGGCGACGGGGCCTACGCGATCGCCGCCGCCGTCTTCACGATCGGTTCGGTGGCCACCCTGGCGCTGGCGATCTGGCTGCAGCTGGCGGGCCGGATCTCCCTCGGCGAGGTGCTGGCGCTGTTCCGCTTCTCCCAGATGGTCCGTCAGCCGCTGGAGGCCATCGCCGAGCAGATCACCGAGTTCCAGCGCGCCGTGGCCGGCTCCCGCCGTGCTGCACGGCTGCTGGCGACGGCCCCCGACATCGAGGACGGTCCCGGCGCACACATCCCTCCGGGGCCGCTGTCGGTGGACTTCGACGACGTGCACTTCGCCTACCCCGACGAGCCGGACCGGGTGGTGCTGGCCGGTATCGACATGCACCTGCCGGCCGGTTCCGTCGTGGGCGTGGTCGGCCGCACCGGCAGCGGCAAGACCTCCCTCGGTCGCCTGCTGGTCCGCTTCTGGGACGTCACGGGCGGCTCGATCCGCCTCGGCGGTGTCGACGTGCGCGAACCCACGGGGGAGGAGCTGCGGCGCCGTGTCGGCGTGGTCACCCAGGAGGTGCAGATCCTCCGCGCCAGCCTTCGGGACAACCTGACGCTCCTCGGAGCCGTCGATGCCACCGACGACCAGCTGATCGCGGCGCTGCAGGAGGTCGGCCTCGGCGGCTGGCTGGCCGCCCAGCCCGACGGCCTGGACACCCACCTGGAGGGGGCCGGCGCGTTGTCGGCGGGCCAGGCCCAGCTGCTGGCGTTCGCCCGGATCCTGCTGACCGATCCGGGGGTGATCGTCCTCGACGAGGCCACCAGCCGGCTGGACCCGGCCACCGAGGCCCTCGTCACCCGGGCCACCGACCGGGTGTTCGCCGGTCGCACCGTCGTCATCATCGCCCACCGGTTGGCGACGCTCGACCGTGCCGACATCGTCGTGGTCATCGACGAGGGACGGGTCCTGGAGGCAGGCCCTCGCGCCGACCTGGCCCGCCGCCACCGCGGCCGGTACGCCGCCCTGCTGCAGGAGTCCGCCGGCGTCGGAGGGCAGCCGTGAGCCGCACCCCGTCGAGCGCGGTTCCCTCCCGGGTGGTGGCCTGGCGGCTCGTGCGGCAGGAACCCGTCGCCTACGCCATCGCCCTTCTGACGTGGACGACCTTCCACTCCCTCCCGGTGCTGTCGGGCTGGCTGCTGAAGGTCGTGCTCGACCGGGTGCAGGGCGGCCAGCCCGCCTCCACCGTCTGGACGGTGCTCGCGGTGCTGGCCGGCGTCGAGGTGGGCCGCTGGATGGTGCTGGTGGTCAGCGCCGTGCAGTGGCACGGCGTCTGGGTCTTCTGGCACACCGTCCTCCGCCTGAACATGCTCCGTTCGCTGGTCGCCGCGCCGGGCCCGGCTGCGGGACGACTGCCCGGTGCCCCGGGGGAGGCCGTGTCGCGCTTCCGCGACGACACCAAGCACGTGGCGCTGGTGGCCGACGTGTGGCTGGACATGACCGGCGTGTCGGTCGCCGCTGCGGGCGCCCTCGTGGTCATGGTCCGCGTCGACCCGCTCGTGACGCTCGTGGCGCTGCTGCCGGTCGGCTGCGCGCTGCTGCTGACCCGGATGATGGCGCGGCGGCTGAAGGACCTGCGGGTGGTCGAGCGCGAGGCGACGGCGGCGGTCACCGGGTTCATCGGCGACACGTTCGCGGCCATCACCGCGATCAAGGCGGCGGGGGCGGAGAAGGCCGTCGAGCACCGCTTCGACACGCTCGGCCGGACCCGTGCGACCGCGGCGCTGCGCGATCAGGTCGCCACGCAGGTCCTGCAGACGCTGTCGGGCGCGACCGGCAACCTCTCGACCGGCCTGGCGCTCCTCCTCCTCGCCCCGGCGTTGGCAGCCGGCGACGCCAGCGTCGGCGACGTCGGGTTGTTCGCCAGCTCCGCGATCGTCCTCGCGACGGTGCCCCGGTGGGTCGCCCGACTCGGGGCCTACCACCGGCAGGCCGACGTCTCGGTCGACCGGATGACGCGGCTGTTGCCGCCGGGGGCCGACGCCGGGACGCTGGCCGACCCGGTCGACACGGCGCTGCGGCACGGACCGGGTGCCTTCCCCACGGTGCCGGCCCGTCCGCTGCGGCAGCCCGAGGACCACCTGGACCGGCTGGAGGTCACCGGACTGGTCGTGCGACACGACGACGGGACCACCGTGGGCCCGGTCGACCTGACCGTCGAGGCCGGCCGGGTGACGGTCCTGACGGGCCCCGTGGGTGCCGGCAAGACCACCGTCCTGCGCGCCCTGCTGGGGCTGGTCGCCCGCGACGAGGGCGAGATCCGCTGGAACGGGCGGCTGATCGAGGACCCCTCGACCGTGCTGGTCCCGCCGCTGACCGCGTACCTGCCCCAGGTCCCGCGCCTGTTCTCCGAGACGTTGGCCGAGACGATCCTGCTGGGCGTCGACGACGAGGGGTTGGAGGAGGCACTCGCCATCGCGTGCCTGCAGCCGGACCTCGCGAGGATGGGATCGGGGTTGGACACGATGGTCGGGCCGCGCGGCGTCAGGCTGTCGGGCGGGCAGATCCAGCGGACGGCCGCGGCACGCGCCTTCGTGCGTCGCCCAGACCTGCTGGTGGTCGACGACCTCTCCTCCGCGCTGGATGTGGCAACGGAGACGCAGGTGTGGCAGCGCCTGCTGGACCGCCCGGACCGTCCCGCCCTGCTGGTGGTCAGCCATCGCGAACGCGTCCTGCGGGCGGCCGATCGCATCGTGGAGATCGGATAGATACCGCCACGCGGTGGTCGTTCGGTCACCACCCGTTTCCGGCGGGCCGACGGGACCGGGTTACCGTGGTCGGTTGTGAACGAGAACGCCAACGGCATCGATGCCGACGCCCCGACCGCAGACGACACCCCGGCAGGTGAGCCGGCCGTCGTTGCGCACGCGCTCGGTGCCGAGGACGTGACCCCCCGGGCCGAGGAGGCGTCACCGCCGCTCGAGCAGCCGACCGACGACCACCCCCACGGGGCCGACGACGACCAGCACGGTGCTCACGGCGACCACCCCCACGGCCATGGCGCGGACGACTCCAGCGGGACCTCCACCGGCATGATCGTCCTGGCCCTGCTCGGCGTGCTCGCCGGTGTGGCCGGCCTGATCTGGTACGCCGTGGGCGTGACCCCAGAGGACGACGAGGTCGCGACCGAGTCCTCCGCGGTCACCACCGGGGAGTCGCTGCCCGAGGGCGTCGTGTACTCCATCGCCGGTGTCGACCGGACGCTGGAGGACGTCGAACCCCGTGTCCGCAGCATCGCCCCGGACCTGGCCGACGCCCTGGTCGACCCCGAGGCCGCCAGCGCAGAGCAGCGAGGCCAGCTCGCCCAGGTCGTGGCCACCCTGGTCGTCGACGACCTGCTCGGCGTCGCCGCCGAGGACGCCGGTGTGGAGGTCACCGAGGAGGACCTGCAGGCCTCCATCGACGAGATCGTGGAGGTCCAGTTCGGCGGGGACGCCGCGGCCTTCGAGGAGCAGGTCGTCGCAGAGGGCCTGACCGTCGAGGCCGTCCGTGAGCTGCAGCGCCCGGCGGTCCTGATCGACAAGCTCGTCGACGCCCGGATCACCGAGGTCACCGACGAGGAGGTCGAGGCTTTCTACGAGCAGGAGGCCGCGACCGAGGTCGTCAGCCACATCCTGGTCGAGACCGAGGAGGAGGCGCAGGCCGCCATCGACCGGATCGACGGCGGCGAGGCCTTCGCTGACGTGGCCGCTGAGGTCTCCCTCGACGGCAGCGCGCAGAACGGCGGCCAGCTCGGCCCGTTCCAGCCCGGCCAGTTCGTCGAACCCTTCGAGGACGCCGTCCTGGAGACCGAGCCCGGCGAGATCACCGGCCCCGTCGAAACCGAGTTCGGCTGGCACGTCATCACCGTCGACGGCGCGGACATCCCGCCGCTGGAGGAGGCCCGCCCCGACATCGAGGAGTTCCTGCGCCAGCAGCAGGTCGGCGGCATCACCGAGCAGATCGTCACCGAGATCGACGCGGCCGCCCAGGTCACGGTCGCCCCGGTCTACGGCACGTGGCTCGGGATCACCGGCGGCGGTGTCCAGCCGCCCGTCAACGAGGTCCAGGACCTGCCGCTCGAGGATGCCCTGCCGCTGGAGGAGCTGCCCACCGAGGGCGAGTGATCCAGCTGGACGAGGGGGCCGGACCGTTCGGTCGGGCCCCCTTGCCGGGCCCCCCAATCAGGGGTGTCAGTAGTAGTAGGTGACGCACCGTTCGTGGGTGACCCGTCCTCCTGCGCCGCTCTTCGGGTTGGCCTTGAGGAGGTCCTTCAGCCAGTCCAGGGCCGGGACGGTCTGGAACGGGTCGTCAGGGTCGCAGATGCCCAGGTCGGGTCGGAACTGGTCGTCGCCCTTGTCCAGCGGGACCTCGATCGTGAGGGGACCCAACTCGCCGCGCGCCTGTGAGGTCCGCGTGTTGCCGTTGCCGCTCGGGCCCTCGAGGGTGAGCCCGCCGCCCCAGCCGAGCCCTGCACCGACCTCGACGCAGACCTCCACCGCCTCGTTGTTGGCCTTGACGCAGCCACCGGCGCCAGCGCCGGCGAACAGGCCACCGCAGCCACCGAACAAGCCGGTGCGGTCGTGCATGCTGACGGGGCTGTTGTCGACGTACCGGTACAGGTTGGAGGAACCACCCAGCACCCACGCCGGGTCGGGGGCCAGCCACCTGGCGGTCACCGGGTCGTAGTCGCGTACCCCGAACCGCACGAGGCCGGTGTCGTCGTCGGCCAGGCCGCCGGCGAAGCCGATGGGCAGCTCGAGGGTCCCGGTGCGGTCGACGAGCTCGCCCCAGGGCGACCACGTCCATGTCGCAACCACGGCCCCAGCCTCGTCGACGGCGACCAGCGGCGACCCGACCGTGTCGGTGAGGACGGCGTACCAGTCGCTGGGCGCGAACAGCCCGTTCTCCACCACGCGGACCGCGTACAGCAGCCCGGCGTCGTCGTACAGCAGCTGGGTGAGGGTCTCGTCCGGGTCGACCACGTCCGTCACCAGGCCCGGGCGGCTGGGGTCGCCGTAGAGGTAACGCACCAGCCCGTCGCCGTCTCGGCGTGATGCACGCCGGCCGAGCCCGTCGGTGGTGTAGGTGACCGTGTCGCCGGCGGGAAGCTCCACGGAGAGCAGCTCGCTGCTGACGGCATGGTCCAGGACCATGCCCCGCAACCCCGTGACCTGCCCGTTGCCATCGACCGTGATCGGGGCGCCGTCATGGGTGGTGGCGATCCCGTCGTCGTCGATCACGGTCGTCGTCGTGCCGGCGGCTGTGGTGGTCGAGATCCGGTTGCCATCGTCGTCGTAGGCGTAGGTCGTCGTGGCCCCGTCCACGGTGGCCGAGGCCAGCCATGCCCGGTCGTCGTAGCCGTAGGCGGCGTCCAGCAACGTGGTGCCGTCCGCCGTCACCACCTGTTCGGTGACGTGACCGGCGGGGCCTCGCACGAGGTCCAGCGTCGCGACCGGGTTGCCGTCGTGGCTGATCGACCGCGCCACCATGACCCCGTGTTCGTCCAGCACGATCTGGGTCTCGAGGGAGCCGTTGCTGATGGCCGATGGCGCAGCCCACGCGTTGCCGCGGGTGATCGACCAGGGACCGGACTCGACGAGGCGGCCCTCGTCGTCGTGGTCGAAGGCGATCTGGCTGTTCGCGCGGTTGTTCACCTGGCGCTGGGTCGGGCGGTAGTCGTCCCACAGCCACAGGACGCTGTCGTCGACCCCGTCGGTGGTCCAGGTGAACTCCAGCGGCCGGTCGTCCCGATGGTCGACCTCCAGGGTGGTGGAGTGGCTGCCGGCGGTCCACGTGCTGGACGACAGCCGTCCGGTCAGGTCCGACGTGCCGGGCTCCTCGCCGTCCAGCCAGGACCAGGAGACGGTTCGATCGGGCCCGACGCTGCTGGTCCTGAGACCGCCCGTGACGGTGACCGAGGTGGTCGTGCCGTCGCCGTGCACGACGGACGTCAGCTGGCGGGCGTCGTCGTGGGACAGTCCGGCCAAGGGGTTCGGGGGGGCATCGAGCGTGGTCAGCTGGCCCATGGGGGTGAGGACCCGGTCGTGCTCGATGCCCTCGGGGCTGGTCCAGCCGAGGAGTCGATCGAGGTCGTCCCAGCGGTAGGAGACCGCCGCGCCGGTGTGATCGCTGCTGGACACGAGCCGGGCTGCGGCGTCGTGGTCGAAGGTGCGGGTTCGGCCAGCGGGGCCGGTCTCGCTGTCACGGAGACCGTCTGCGCCGTAGGTCGTGGTGGTGACCCGGTCACCCTCGACCGTTCGGGTGATCAGGCCGTCCTCGTCGCGCTCGATGGTGATCTGCGCGAGGCCGTCCCCCGGATCGACGTGGGTGACCAGTCCCTCGGCGTCCCACGACGCAACGACCGTGCTGCCGTCAGGGGTTGTTCGGGTGGTCGTCCCGGCGTCGCGGTCCAGGCCGGTCACGTAGTCGCCCTCGCCCGAGATGCCCATCGTCCGGGTCACGTGCTCGACGGAGAACGGATCGAGCGGGTTGCCCATGACCGCCTCGACGGTGGTGGTCGCGAACAACGAGTCGCCGCCGTAGCGTTCGAGGAGCCCGACGTGTGCGCCGGCGGAGCCGAACCGCGGATCGGGGCTGGCGTGGTGGCGCTGGCTGGTCCCGTCGGCCATCTCGGCCACGACCTCGCCGTGCCGGTAGTCGTAGGTCCGGTTGACCGCCCCGGACGGCAGCGTGGCGGTGGTCGTGCGGAGGTCGAGGTCGCGCTCGACGACCCATTCGTAGGTACGGCGTTCCACCCCGCCGATGTCGAGGGTGACCCGTCGGCCGTCGACCTGCGTCTCGGTGATGACCTCCTCCTCGAGGGTGAACGACACCCCGTCGGTCGCCACCGCCTCCGTCAGCAGGCCCAGGTCGTCGTAGGCGTAGCTGGCGGGGTTCCCCGCCCAGTCGGTGTGCGCGACGAGCAACCCGTCGTCGTAGTCGAACGTCCGTGTCCGGCCCAGCGGATCGGTCACGGAGGAGAGCAGGCCGTCGGCGTCGACGGTCAGGTCGGTGCGATGGCCGAAGTGGCCGACGATGGCGGTCGGGCTGCCGTCCGCGTCCCGCTCGATCGTCGTCGTCTGTCCGGTCTGCCCCGTGACGCTGACGAGGGCTCCTCCGGCGTCGTAGCCGAAGGCCCACACGACCACCCCCCGGTCGGCGTCGACGGTGCGCAGGTGCCTGCCATCGGCGTCGAAGACCAGGGCAAGGGTCCCCTCCTCCGCCGGGACGACGTACGTGGCGTCCTCGGCGAGCGGTCCTGCGGCATGGAGCCCGGGCCTGGATGTCGGCACGGTGTGGCGCGGGGGCAGCGCGGACCCGAGCACGAAGATGCCCTCCGTCGGCGCCGCACCCGAGTCGGGAGGGGTCGCGTCGACGAGGAGCAACTGGCCGTCGGGGGTGCGAGCCATGTCGGCGACCGCCACCAGGTGGTCGGTCGCGCGGGCGCCGACGGGGCCGATGTCGGAGCCGAACAGCTCCTCGGGGATGGTGAAGTCGGTGGCGGACTGCAGGCCGAGGTCCCAGCGCGCGAACCCGCTGCCCGAGCCCACCCACAGACCACGTTGCGGCCCGTACACGACGGTGGTGCCGCGCAGGCCCACGTCGTGCAGCCGTCCGTCCTCGCCGAGCTCCAGCACCCTGCTCCCGGTCGCGGCCACGGCCACGCGGTCACCGTCCGGGGAGACGGCCACGTCGGCGATGTCGGTCAGGTCGACCTCGTCGCGGAGGCATCCAGCCGCACAGTCAGTGATCGCGCCACCGCCTGCCAGCGTGGTGATACGGCCCTCGGCGTCGATCGAGCGGAGCAGGCCGTTGTTGCCATCGGCGACCAGCACGGTGCTGTCGGGCCGAACGGCCAGCGCAACGGGTCCGTCCAGCAGGGCGTCCACGGCCGGCCCGCCGTCACCTGCCATCCCCGCCTCGCCCGTGCCGGCGAAGGCCCGGATGGTCCCGTCGGGCTCGACCAGCCGCAGCCGGTGCTGGCCGGCGTCGGCCACGACAACCCCACCATCGGGCAGTACCGCCACCGCCGCAGGTGAGTCCAGCGTGGCCGCCAGGGCTGGACCGCCGTCACCGTCGTTGCCCGGGTCGCCGGTACCGGCGAACGCCTGCCACACGCCGTCGGGGGTGATCCTGCTGACACGGTGCTGCGATGCCTCGGCCACGATGATGCTGCCGTCGGCGGCGATCGCGATGCGGCTGGCCTCCGGTGCCGTCGTCACGGCGGGCGAGCCGAAGGGATCGGTCCCGCCGCCGGTGACGCGCCACAGGTGGGCCCACGCGTCGACCGCGTCGGTCGTGCGAGAGGTCCCGTCGCCGTGACGCAGGCGTCGTGCGACCGGGTCGTAGCGATGGTGCATCCAGGGGCTCCACCCACCCACGGTGTCGTCGAGCGGTCGCGGCAGGCCGTCCAGGGTCGAGGTCCACGTGCGCGTTCTCGAAGTGGGCTCTCGGGTGTCCACCCCGGTGCTGGTGGAGGCCGTGGTCGGCGGTGCACCGAACGCCCCCGTGGCGTAGGTCGAGGACGTCATGGTCGAGTGCGTCACCGTGACGGGCACGCTGCCGACGACCTGGCGGCCGAACAGGTCGCGGCCGTCCCACACGAACTCCCACGACCGCTCGGGTCCGGGGGCCTCGGCCACGTGGACGTGTCGCTGGCCGGCGACCTGGACGACGACCTCGACTGCGTCGGTTCCGGGGGAGACGGTGGGTCCGGTGAGCGGGATGGTCAACGATCGGCTGCGCACGTGACCGACGGCATCCTGGGAGTCGCGGAAGAACGGGAAGGTTCCCGGGAGGTCGATCCACTCGACGAGGGACCGGCTGGCGCAGACGATCATCGAGGACGCGGCCTCGTCGCAGGGATCCTCGTCCTCCTCGTCCTCGTCGTCCTCGGGTTCCTCCTCCTCGTCGTCCTCGTCGTCCTCGTCCTGGGGATAGTTGAGGTCGTACGGGGTGAAGTGGGTGATGCGGACCCGTGAGAACGACGACGGCAGCACGGATGCTCGGCCTGCCAGGTGGACTCGTTCGTCCTCGTCGATGCCCAGCGACGAGGCGAGTGCGTCGTCGTCGGCGTCGGCGTCACCGTCGCCGTCGATGTCGAGCCGGGCGACTCCGCCGTCGTCGCCCACGACGGCGAGGACGATCCCCGGTTCGGGGGTCGGCAGCCACGACGCGGTGTCGCTGTCGTACACGCCGACCGGTACCTCCGAACCAACCGGGAAGCCGAGGAAGTTGTCGACGTGCAGGGCGACGTGCTGGGAGAAGTCCACGCGGACGGCGCCGGCAGCGACGGCTTCGTCGACGCTCAGCTCGACGGCGTAGGTGTAGAGCGAGCCGGGCGGCAGCTCGCCCGGCATCGCGAGGGGGCCGACGCTGCCGACGGTCAGCTCCGTCGCACGGACGGTCATGGACGACAGCGGTTCGGTGCTACCGCCCGGGAGGGTCATGGTTGCAGTCGTCCCGTCGCGGAACAGCAGGCCCGCGGCACGGGTCCCGTCCTCGTCGGTCTGCGTGGATCCCACGTGCCCTGTCGGACCGTCGACCGGCAGGGCGATCGTGGTGCTGCGGTCGTCGTAGGGCATCAGCACGACGTCGGGAAGCGTCGCGATGTCGCCCCACGGAACGGTCGTCGTGCGCTGCACCGGGACATGTCCCTCGAGCGTCACGGTCGCGGTCAACACCTGCCCACCGGCCACGGCCATGGTCCACGTCCCGTCGGGCTGGGACGTGGTGTGGCCGAGCTCGGCATGGCCGAGCAGGTCCACACGCGCGCCGGGGAGGGGTTGGCCGTCGCGATCCAGTACCCGACCCCGCAGGCCCGCGGTACGGGCGGGGTCCAGCAGGGAGGGATCGAGTCCGACCTGCACGGCATCGTCGCCGACGTACAGCGGCGCAAGCGCGTCGAGGAGATCGGTGAAGCGCGTGGGCCCGGTGACGGGATCCGGGGTCTCGGTCTCGGTCTCGGTCGGGGTGGGGTCGGGTTCGGGCGTCTCGGTGTCGGTCGGGGTGGGGTCGGGTTCGGGCGTCTCGGTGTCGGTCGGGGTGGGATCGGGGTCGGGCGCCTGGGTCTCGGTGGGGGTGGGGGAACCGGAGTCGGTCGGGGTCGGCACGGGCACCGGGCCGCCGGGCGACACGGGGAGGGTCGGCTGGCCACCGTCGGTGGGCGAGGGCGAGGGCG
This sequence comes from Euzebya rosea, assembly GCF_003073135.1. NCBI lineage: Bacteria > Bacillati > Actinomycetota > Nitriliruptoria > Euzebyales > Euzebyaceae > Euzebya > Euzebya rosea. The sequence continues at coordinate 111,480 of NZ_PGDQ01000016.1, read as the reverse complement.
TGGGCGCCGGGTCCGTGGTCGGGTCGGGGTCGGGGTCCGCGCCGAGCGCGGCCTGGATCGCGTCGAACGTGGTTTCGCTGACCGCGGCCGTGCCGCCGATCACGTAGGCCTCGTCGAACTGGCCCGCCCGACCCACGAGCCACCGCCGGACGGACTCGTCCAGTGTCTCGGTCGGGACCAGGACCAGGACCGCCGGCAGGTACGGCAGCAGGGCCCCGGAGGCCAGGGCGTCCGGGTAGGCCTCGGCGGTGGTGAACACGACGGTCCGGGGGACGTCGGTGGCCCCGCGGGTCCCCGTTGTGTCCAGTGCCTCGTCGGCGGCGGCCAGGGCGGTCGTGTAGCGAGAGTCGCCGGCGACACGCGTGACTCCGGCACCGGTCGCCGTCAGCTCCGCTTCCACCGTCGGCCCGACGGCGAGCTCACCGCCCACGATCACGATCTCCGACGGGGCGAGGTCGGCGATGGCCGACCGCGTCGCCGCTGGCAGCAGGTCCGGGGCGGTCAGCAGGACCGGCGTGCCGTCGACCGCCAGGTTGGCCGCCGACAGGGCATCGGGCCATGCGCGGTCGGCGTCGGGGTGGGTGCCCAGGGCGACGATGACGCGTCCGCCGGGCGTGGCGCCGGTGGCCGTCGCCACCGCCGCCGCGGTGGCGAACCGGTCGGGACCGCTGACTCGCTCCACCGTCAGGCCGGCCGCCCGCAGCTGGTCGGCCACGGCCTCGCCGACGGCAGCCTCGCCACCGAGGATCGTGGCCGCCGTGGCTCCGAGCCTCGCGATCTCCTCACCCACCGCGGTCGGCAGGGCGCTGGGGGTGGTCAGCAGCACCGGTGCGCCCCGGAGCCCGGCCAGGGGCGAGCCGGCCAGGGCATCGGCGAATCCGTCGGCGCGAGCGAGCACCACGTGGTCCGCGGTGGGGAAGAACCGCTGCGACACCGCCACCGCCGTCCCGATGCGGTCGCCTGCCGCCACGCGTTGCAGGGCGACGACGTCACCGGGTTGTCCCAGCACCGGTGTGCCGAGCAGCCCGACGACGAGCAGGAGGACGACGCCGAGGACGGCGAACGGACGGTGGCGCATGGCTGGCTTCCCTCATTCGGTGGGCACGTCCGTGACGGGATCGTGCGTGCTGGCATGCCGCGGCGCACCCAGCAGGGTGATGTCGACCGCGGCAGGTGTGACTAGGGGAGGAGGAGGTCGATCTGGTAGCGCTCGCACACCTCGACCAGGCGGGCCACGTCGGGCGGCTCCGGCTCGGGGTGTTCGTCGGCGGCGATCGGGAAGCCGTAGTCGGCGATCATGTCCTCGAACTGCGCGGGGGTCGTGATCTGCAGGATCCGGCCTCCCTCGGGTCCCATCTCGAAGCGGTGCGGCAAACCCTTTGGCAACCAGCAGAACCCGCCGGCCTCGTAGGTCACCTCCTCGTTGTCGCACCAGAACGACGCCGATCCCTCCAGGACGTAGAACATCTCGTCCTCGAGCCGATGGATGTGGGGTGGGGGCCCGAAGCCAGCAGGTGCCTCGAACTCGATGATCGACATCGCGCCGTCGGTCGCCTTCCGGCCGGCGAGCACTCGGTTGCGACCAGCGAGGAACTGGTACCAGTCGCCCTCGCCCGGGCCGTGGAGGGTGGGGGTCTGCATGCTCACGATGGGTCCCTTCGTCGAAACGGCGGCGAGGGCCGACCCCTCGCGTCCCGACTGACGATGCGTGCGCCGACCGCACGCCGCGATCCCCAACTTTGGGTAGCGGGCCCGCGGAACGGGGGCGGACCCGGCCGACTACCCAACTTTGGGTACCGCCCCTGCCCTGTCACGGAGCGCGTCGAGCCGTTACGCTCAGCGGTGTGAACACCATCCGTGCAGCTGAGGGGCTGTCGCGCAGGCTGCAGGAGCTTGACGACGACATGCCGCTGGTGTCGATCCTCCACCAGTCCGCGGAGATCATCGGCAGCGTCGTGCCGTTCGACGCCTGCGCGATGACCAGCACCGACCCGAGCTCGCTGCTGCCTGCGGGTGCGGCGTACATCGAGATGTTCCCGGCCGAGTCCTGTGGCCCGTACTGGGACAAGGAGTACCTCGAGCCGGACGTCATGAGCATCGCGGGGCTGCACGAGGAGGGTGGGGCGCCGAGGACGCTCCATCGGGTCACCGAGGGACGTCCCGAACGCAGCGCGCGGTACCGCGACATCCTGCGCGGCCTCGGGCTGGACGCCCAGCTCCGTTCGACGATCTCGACGACGTCCGGCTGCTACGGATTGGTGGACCTGGTCCGCGGTGAGGGCGAGCCGGACTTCAGCGACGACGAGCTCGTGGTCGTGGACCTCGTCCGACCAGCGATCGCGGACCTGCTGCGGACCGCGCTGGCCCGCCCCCAGATGGCCGGCGACGAGCTGTCGACGTCATCGGCGGTCGTCATCATCGGGGAGGACGGCGACGTCATGTCGATGACCCCACAGGCCCGCGAGCTGATCGACCTCATCCCCGAAGCGGTCGACACGGGGAACTCCTCGGCCTTCCTCAACGCCATCGTCCACGCCATCTGGGCGCGTGCGCGGTTCCTGGCCGGTGGGTTCGACGCCCCGGACGCGACCGCCCGCATCGTGCTGCGGGACGGCCAGCGGGTGACGTTGCGCGGCACCTGCACCCGCACCCCCGACGGCCGGATGGGCCACACGGTCCTGACGATCGAGCCGACGCGCACCTCCGAGCTCGGGCCGCTGGTCGTGGCCTCCCACGACCTGACCGCACGCGAGGAGGAGATCGTCTCGCTCCTGCTGCGCGGTGACAGCGCGCAGCAGATCAGCTCGGCGCTGCAGATCTCCATCCACACCGTGCGGACCCACGTTCGGTCGATCCACGACAAGATGGGCATCAGCTCGCGGGCCGAGCTGGCCAGGCTGTTCATCGACGAGCAGTTCCTGCCGAACGCCGACGTCATCGCGACGTCGGGTGCGCACTGACCCGATCGGCGAGGGGGAGGGGAAACGCGGCGGGTACGATGCGCCTGCTCGGGGTGCCCGTCGTGCGGCGCCCACCCAAGACTCCCCAACAGAGGAAGTGAAGCCTCGTGCCCACCAGTCCTGTACGCGTCGCCGTGACCGGCGCCGCCGGCCAGATCGGCTACCAGCTCCTGTTCCGCATCGCCAGCGGCGGCATGCTCGGTCCGGACCAGCCGGTCATCCTGCAGATGCTGGAGATCCCCCCGGCCATGGACGCCCTGAAGGGTGTCGTCATGGAGCTCGACGACTGCGCGTTCCCGCTGCTTGCCGGCACCGTCCAGTCCGATGACCCCAACGTCGCCTTCGAGGGCGTCGACTACGCCCTGCTGGTCGGCTCCCGCCCCCGCGGCCCGGGCATGGAGCGTTCCGACCTGCTGGAGGCCAACGGTGCGATCTTCACCGGCCAGGGCAAGGCGCTGAACGACCACGCCTCCCCCGACGTCAAGGTCCTCGTCGTCGGCAACCCGGCCAACACCAACTGCCTGATCGCGATGAACAACGCGCCGGACATCCCCGACGAGCAGTTCACCGCCATGACCCGCCTGGACCACAACCGGGCGATGTCGCAGCTGGCGGCCAGGACGGGTGCCTCGGTCAACGACATCAAGAAGATGACGATCTGGGGCAACCACTCCGCCACGCAGTACCCCGACCTGTTCCACTGCGAGGTCAACGGCAAGAACGCCGCTGCGCAGGTCGACGACCAGGCATGGCTCGAGGACGACTTCATCCCCACCGTCCAGAAGCGGGGCGCCGCCATCATCGCCGCCCGCGGGGCCTCCTCCGCCGCCTCCGCGGCGAGCGCGGCGCTGGACCACATGCGCGACTGGGCCCTGGGCACCCCCGAGGGTGACTGGGTGTCGATGGCCGTGCCGTCCGACGGCAGCTACGGCGTGCCCGAGGGCCTGCTGTCCTCCTTCCCGTGCACCACGGCGGACGGGAAGTGGTCGATCGTGCAGGGCCTCGACATCGACGACTTCAGCCGCGGGCGCATCGACGCGTCGGTCGCCGAGCTCGCCGAGGAGCGCGACACGGTCAAGGAGCTCGGCCTGATCTAGGCGGGCCTCGTCCAGTAGGACCCGGTTGGTCGGCCTCGGTCGACAGCCGAACCACGACGGCCGGCTGGTGCATCGCACCGGCCGGCCGTCGTCGTGTCAGTCGTGATCCGCGTCAGCCCTGTCCGGGTCACGCGTCCACGGGGTCGCGCGGAGGCACACGGTCGCGGTCCCGCGGGCCGGGCACCAGCGCGTACCGACGGACGTGGTCGTGGATCAGGTGGATCGTGTCGGCCGGACGCTCCAGCGGCAGCTGGTGACCGCTGCCGGGGACGACCTGGAGGCGTGCGTCGGGAAGGGTCTCGACCAGCCGCTGCGCGTGGGACGGGGGTGTCAGGCGGTCGTTGGTCGAGGTCAGCACCAGCGTGGGGACGTCGAGGCGGGACGCCCCCTCACGCAGGTCGAGCACGTCGATCTGGTGGGCGAACCCGACCCGGACCGACGGAGGGCACGCGAGGAAGAGGCGGTGGGTCAGCTCGACCGCAGAGGCCGGGGCCTCGGGGCTCAGTGCCAGCGTCCTGACGAGCCGGCGGTTGATCGGCGTGGTCGGCACGGGGGTCGGCACCTTGGCGGCCTGGCGCAGCAGCTGGTGGACCACCCGGTTGGTGGTCCCGGTCAGCGCGGCGACGGCGTCGGTGACCAGCTCGTGGACGGCGGTGTTGGCCAGGACGGTCGCGCGGACGTCGTGGCGGGTCGGCTGTGCACGGCCGGCCCACGCCATGACCGTCATCCCGCCCATCGAGTGACCGACGAGCACCACCGGGGTCCGGGTGGGCACGGTCGCGTCGAGCACCGCGGCGAGGTCGTTGCCGAGGTGCTGCAGGTCGAACCCGTCACGTCCCGGTCGGCCCGAGCGACCGTGGCCACGCTGGTCGTAGGTGACCGTCAGCAGGCCCCGTCGGGCCAGGGCCTCGGCATGCCCCGTCCAGAACTCCCCCGACATCGTCCAGCCGTGGACGAACACCACGGCGGCGGGCGCGGACCGGTCGCCGTGCACCGTGGTGTGCAGGCGGAGGCCGTCGGTCGTGGCGACGCCCTGCGGGACGGTCTCGGTGTTCGGGCGGCGACGTCGGAGACGGGCCACCCCGGCGGCGGCCGAGCCGATGGCCACACCGGCGGCGGTCGCGGCGATGCCGATGCCGGGGAGGTTGCGTCCATCGCTGGACGGGCGGGGGGTCGGTGATCCGGTGGGGGTTCCGGACGCCACGGCGGGTGCGTCACTCATTTGCGCCACCGTATGATGGCGCGCTAACTGCTGCAAGCATAAGGCCTCTTCGTGCTGGACTGCCCCGCCCCATCGGTCATCCTGTCAGACGCCGACCGTGCCCGACGACACTCCGCGCAAAACATGGGACGCAGCGCTCGTCTGCCCCGACGGCGACGGCCGGCCCAGGGGGCCGGCCGTCAGTATGGTCCTTCGCGTTGGCGCGTGCGGTTCGACGAGCGAACCGCGGTGCTCAGTAGCGGTAGTGGTCGGGCTTGTAGGGGCCCTCGACGTCCACGCCGATGTACTCGGCCTGGGACTTGGTCAGCTCGGTGAGCTTCACGCCCAGCGCGTCGAGGTGCAGGCGGGCGACCTTCTCGTCCAGGTGCTTGGGGATCGTGTAGACGCCGACCGGGTACTCCTCGGTCTTCGTCCACAGCTCGATCTGGGCGATCGTCTGGTTGGTGAAGCTGTTGGACATCACGAACGACGGGTGGCCAGTGGCGTTGCCGAGGTTCAGCAGGCGCCCCTCGGACAGCACGATGATGTTGGAGCCGTCGGGGAAGGTCCACTCGTGGACCTGGGGCTTGATCTCGGTCTTGGTGACCCCGGGGATCCGTGCCAGGCCGGCGATGTCGATCTCGTTGTCGAAGTGCCCGACGTTGCCGACGATGGCCTGCGGCTTCATCCGCTGCATCTGCTCGGCGGAGATGATGTCCTTGTTGCCGGTCGCGGTGATGAAGATGTCGGCGGTCTCGATGACGTCCTCGAGGGTCGTCACCTGGTAGCCGTCCATCGCCGCCTGCAGCGCACAGATGGGGTCGATCTCGGTGATGATCACCCGGGCTCCCTGGCCACGGAGGGACTCAGCGGAGCCCTTTCCGACGTCGCCGTAGCCGCAGACGACGGCGGTCTTGCCGCCGATGAGGGTGTCGGTGGCGCGGTTGATGCCGTCGACCAACGAGTGGCGGGTGCCGTACTTGTTGTCGAACTTGGACTTGGTCACCGCGTCGTTGACGTTGATGGCCGGGAACAGCAGGCTGCCGTCCCGCTCGAACTCGTACAGGCGCATGACGCCCGTCGTGGTCTCCTCGGTGACGCCCTTGATGTTCTTGCCCATCTCGGTGAACCGGGTGGGGTCCTCGGCGAGCGAGCGGTTCAGCAGGTCGAGGATGACCCGGTACTCCTCCGAGGCGTCCTCGTCGGCCGGCGGCACGACGCCGTTGGCCTCGAACTCGGTGCCCTTGTGGATCAGCAGGGTCGCGTCGCCGCCGTCGTCGAGGATAATGTTCGGACCCTCCGGGAAGTCGAGCATCTGCTCGGTGCACCACCAGTACTCCTCCAGCGTCTCGCCCTTCCAGGCGAACACCGGGACGCCCTGGGGGTTCTCGGGGGTGCCCTCGCGCCCGACGACGATGGCCGCTGCGGCGCCGTCCTCGGTGGAGAAGATGTTGCAGGAGCACCAGCGCACGTCGGCGCCGAGGTCCACCAGGGTCTCGATGAGGACCGCGGTCTGGGTGGTCATGTGCAGGGACCCGCCGATGCGCGCGCCGGCCAGCGGCTGGCTGTCGCGGTACTCCTCGCGGAGCGCCATCAGGCCGGGCATCTCGTGCTCGGCGAGGCGGATCTGGTGGCGGCCGGCCTCGGCCAGCCCGAGGTCCTTCACCTTGAAGGACAGGTTTCCGATCGTGTCAACGTTCACTGTGGGTTTCCTCCATCGTCTCGACAACCGCCACGGACTCGTGGCGGCGAGGGGGTGATGGGTGCGAGGGCAGCGGACACGTCGGGTGGGATGCCCGGCAACACGTGCCTCCTCGCGAACCGTTGTGCACGTCCGGCGTGGCCCTTCTGGGCCTCGCACTGCAACGCCGATCGCTTGGCTCCCGAGGATAACGGTCCCACGCGCTCGTGTCGGTCGGTCGATCGGGTGGGTCCCCGACGCTGCTGCGCGACGGGTCCTGCCCTGGCCCGGCTCGCTCGCTGCGGACGGAGGAACCGACCGGCCCGGATGAGGGGAGCCGGGCCGGCCGGACGAGGGCCCGTGCCGGCCTGGCCGGTGGTCACTCGTATCCGTAGGACCGCGAGGACGGGCTGAAGTTGCGCAGTCTTCGGAGAACTTCCCGTGGGACGGGAGGGTGGGTCACACGATGTAGCGGATGATCACCAGGTAGTGGCAGATCGACGCGGCGATCACGAGCAGGTGGAAGACCTCGTGGAAACCGAACCACTCGGGGAAGGGGTCGGGCCTCTTCATCGCGTAGACCACGCCGCCCACGGTGTACAGCACCCCACCGAGGATGATCAGCGCCGTTCCGGCCAGGGGAAGCGCCGCGGCGATCTTCCACATGGGGACCACCATCAGCCATCCGATGGCGAGGTAGCCGGACGTCCGCATCCACCGTGGCGCCGTGATCGGGGAGATCGCGATGCCGGCCCCCGCGACGGCGATGACCCATGCCACGACGAGGCTCCACAGTCGCCATGACCCGTCCAGCGCGTGGAAGGCGATCGGGGTGAAGGTCCCGGCGATGAACAGCACGATCATCGCGGTGTCCGCCCGCCCCCACCAGACGCGCACCCGTCCACGCCATCTGGGGACGTGGTAGCTGCCCGACGTGGCGTACAGGCCCACGAGCAGCGCTCCGAAGATGCCGGTCGTGATCCTGTTGGCACCCGTCGCGTTCCACACCAGCGCCACGGCCATCACCGCGGCGATGGGCGCCATCGCGAGGTGCGTCACCCCGCGGAGGCGGGGCTTGGCCACCTCGACGGCGTGGGCGGCCCTCCGGCTGACTGCGTCGGGGGTGAGGGACAAGGGCATCTCCAGGAGCGATCACGGTGCGCCCGTCCCGTTGGGTCGGGCCACAGGGTCAGATCGTCGACGACCCCGTCACCGTTAAGGTATGCGCTCGGCCGCCGCTCGGGGTTGGTCTATCGGAGGAACACCTGTTGAACGGCAATCGAAGGAGCCAGGGATGAGCGCGGACGGGGCCGGGCGCCGGCGCATCGTGGTCCTGATCAGCGGCTCGGGCAGCAACCTGCAGGCGTTGATCGACGCCGGCGACCTCGGCGGCGACCTCGTGCTCGTCGTCAGCGATCGCCCCGGCGCCGGTGGGCTGGAACGTGCGGCGCGGGCGGGCATCCCCACCGTGACCGTTCCCCTCGGGGACCACCCCGACCGGCAGGCATGGGAGCAGGCACTCATCGCCGCCGTGGCCGAGGCCGAGCCAGACCTCGTGGTGCTCGCCGGGTTCATGAAGATCCTGACCGGCGCGTTCGTCGACCGATGGCCGACCGTCAACGTGCATCCGTCGCTGCTGCCGGCCTTCCCCGGTGCCCATGCGCCCGAGGAGGCCATCGCCTGGGGGGTCAAGGTCAGCGGGGTCACCGTGCACTACGTCGACGAGAAGGTCGACCACGGTCCGATCATCGCCCAGGAAGCCGTGCCGCTGGAGGATGGCGACACCTCCGATACCCTGCATGCGCGGATGCAGGCGGTCGAGCACCGATTGCTCCCCGAGGCCGTGGCGCTGATCTGCGCCGGCCGGGTCACCATCGACGGCCGTCACACGAGGATCCAATGACCGAGGACACCACCACCCCTGTTCGCCGCGCGCTCGTCAGCGTCTACGACAAGGCAGGGCTGACCGAGCTCGCCACGGGGTTGGCGGCTGCCGGCGTCGAGATCGTCTCGACCGGGTCGACCGCCGCACGCATCCGCGAGGCCGGCGTGGCCGTGACCGAGGTGCAGGAGGTGACCGGCTTCCCCGAGATGATGGACGGCAGGGTGAAGACCCTCCACCCAGCGGTGCACGCCGGGATCCTGGCCGACCGCGACAACGCCGCGCACCTGCAGGCGCTGGCCGACCACGCCATCACGGCGGTCGACCTGGTCGTGGTGAACCTCTACCCGTTCCGCGACACGATCGCCGACCCGGACGTCACCCGTGCCGCCGCCATCGAGATGATCGACATCGGCGGCCCGACGATGGTGCGGGCGGCAGCGAAGAACCACCGCCACGTCGGTGTCGTCACCTCCCCGGACGCCTACGACGACGTGCTGTCGGAGATCACCGACGGGGGTGGGCTGTCGTTGGCGACCCGCACCCGGCTCGCCGCCCAGGCGTTCGCGCACACGGCGTCCTACGACGCCGACATCGCGGCGTGGTTCGCCAGCGGCGAGGCGTTCCCCGACCGCTTCGGCCCGGTCTACTCCCGCAAGCAGACCCTGCGGTACGGCGAGAACCCGCACCAGGCGGCGGCGTACTACGTCGAACGGGGCGAGCCGTGGGGTCTGGGCAGCTCTCGTGTGCTGGGCGGCAAGGAGCTGTCCTACAACAACATCCTGGACACCGACGCCGCGTTCGGGATGGCCATGGACTTCGACGACCCCTGCATCGCCATCATCAAGCACACCAACCCGGCGGGCCTGGCCGTGGCGGACTCCCTTGCCGAGGCCTACCCGCGGGCGTTCGAGGGGGACTCCGTCAGCGTCTTCGGTGGCATCGTCGCGGCGAACCGCACCATCGACGCGGCCACCGCTCGCCAGATCGTGGAGGTCTTCACCGAGGTCGTCGTGGCGCCGGGCTTCGACGACGACGCCCTGGAGATCCTGCGCACCAAGGCCAACCTCCGGATCCTCGCGATCGACCGTCCCACCCGTGCCGCGGGCGACCGGATCATCCGGTCCGTCGCGGGCGGCCTGCTGGTGCAGGAGCCGGACTCTGCGCCCGAGACCCCCGACAGCTGGACGGTCCCCACGCAGGCCAAGCCCGACGAGGCAACCCTCGCCGAGCTGCAGTTCGCCTGGACCGTGTGCAAGCACGTGAAGTCCAACGGCATCGTCCTGACCGCCGACCGGGCCGTCGTCGGCGTGGGTGCCGGCCAGATGTCCCGGGTGGACTCCGTGCGGATCGCGGTGGAGAAGTCGGGGGGACGCCACACCGGATCCGTTCTTGCCTCCGACGCCTTCTTCCCCTTCGCCGACGGCCCGGAGGCCGCCATCGCGGCTGGGGTCAGGGCCATCGTCCAGCCCGGCGGGTCCATGCGCGACGCCGAGGTGATCGCCGCGTGCGAGGCCGCAGGCGTGCCAATGGTCTTCACCGGCCGTCGCCACTTCCGGCACTGACCAGACGGTGACCGACGGCGACCCCCGCCCGGAGGCGACCAGCGACGCCCGCTCGGCCAGCGACCCGGCGGTGCCGACGCAGGCCGAGGTCGACGGACGTCGGCTGCTGAGCCTCGACGCAGCCGTGGCCGCATCGAAGGGCCTGCTGGCCGTCGGGGCGGCGGGGTCGATCGGTCGGTCGACCGGAGTGTCGGCTGGCCTCGTGCGCCTGGCCGGCGCCACCTGGACCGGGTGGGCGGCGGCCTCGGCGGTCGGTGCGGTCGCGGAGGACTGGCAGTCGCCGCTCCGTCGCGCGGTCGTAGTCAACGTGGCGAGCGGTGCGGTCCTGCTGGGCATGGCTGCGGCACGGGGCAGCCGGCGAGGTCGAGGCGGGCTGGGCCTGGCGTCGGTGCAGGCGGGCCTGCTGGCACTCGCCCAGGTCCGCACCCTGGTCCGCGCGCAGGGACCCATCGTCGCCTGAACGCACCAACGGCCAGCACATCCGAGGGATGTGCCGGCCGTCGAAGCCGGGTCGGGCGCGACCGGGTACCCCGGTCACGTCCGCTGCGGCGAGGACTACTTCGCGAGCAGCGTGGTCACCAGGCTGAACACTCGGCCGAAGGCCGGGCGGCGGATCTCGTACTTGACCGGCCGGGTGGGTCGGCCGCCAGCAACGCGTTCGTCAATCATCACGGACACGGGTCTGCCTTCTTTCTCGGGTATCGCGAAGTTTTTTCTAAAGGCGGTGAACCGTCGTGCCGATGGACCGACACGACAGGAAAGTTGCTAGGCCCAGGTGGCCCCAGCCCAAGTGGCTCCAGCCCAAGTGGCTCCAGCCCAAGTGGCTCCAGCCCAGGTTGCGCCAGCCCAGGTTGCACCATCGGTCTTGCGAGTCATTGCAGTTCCTTCCAGAGAACAGACAAAACGAATTCAAGTAACAGGACGAGCACACTCGGCACGATTGCAGCGTGTCGGGTGCGCCTGCCTGTAGGTTAAGTTCTCCGCGCTCGCACGTAAACCTCTTGCACGGAGAAAACTCCGCGGAGTAATCACGACATGCAGCGCTTCCCCTCGCCCGCTGACCGCCTCACGGCGGCTCTGGGCTTGCTCGCATGCGTGGGCTGGTTGGTTCTGCCCCCCCAAGCGGGACAAGGGACCAACGCGATCCCGCTGGCGGCACTGCTGTTCGTCGGCTTCCTGGTGGCCGAGTGGTGGCCGTTGGGCCTGGAGGTGCGCGGCCAGTCCTTCCACAGCACGCTGTCGGGACTCGTCGTTGTGCTGGGCGTACTCTTCGTGGGGCCGTTGTCCACGTTGATTGCCCGCGTTCTTGCCGGAATCCTGACGGTGCGTTACCGGTGGGCGGGGTCGAGCGAGAAGGTCCGGTTCAACATCGTGGCCCATGCCGTCGAGGTGTGGGTGTTGGCGTCCGTGTACGGGTGGGTCTCGAACGGCGCTGAGCTGCTGGATGGTCAGACGATCGTCGGGATAATCCTCGGGATGGGTGCCGCGGAGGTCGTTTCCACCGCAGCAGTGCTGCTCGTCATTCGGCTGTCCGTGGGACGATTGAGGGCCGACCAGTTGCGTCCCGCCATGGTGGCGGTGGTGGCAACGCTCGCCATCTCCACGGCCGCAGCGACCGTGGCCTCGCGGCTGGTGGACGCCGAGACGGTGACGGCCGTGGCGTTCGCGGGCGTGCTCGGCCTGCTGATCGTCACGAACCGCTCGCGACACGCGCTGTCGCAGAAACACCGGTCGGTTGCCTCCCTCTACTCCTTCATGGAGGGCATCCAGGGACAGACCAGCGTCCAGCACCTGCTGGCCAACGTGCTCGAGGAAGCGGCGGAGGTCACCGGCGCCAAGCAGACCGGCATCGTGCTGATCACCGGGGACGTGGCCGTGCGGCTGGACTCCCTCGGATCGGGCCTGCTGTCGTCGGAGGAGCTGCCGATGAGCGAGGCCAAGCGCCTCGTCGCCGGCGCCGTCGATGGCCTGACCATCGACCCGGGAGGTCGCAACCCCCACCACGGCATCATCGGACCGCTCAGCGAGCAGCTGCTGCTGGCCAGCTTCGCCCACGAGTCCGTCGAGGGGGCGCTGGTCCTCCAGGGCCGCCGGGGCACGATGCCCAAGTTCGACACCGACGACGTCGCGCTGGCCTGCGCGCTTGCGCGCCACGCGGGCGTCGCCGTGGCCACCTCACGCCTGGTCGACCAGCTTCGCTCCCGATCCGTGGAGCTGGAACGGTCCGCGCTCCGGGACCCGGCCACGCAGCTCTTCAACTTCGATGGACTCGTCGACGCCGTGTCCCGCCTGGACGCCGGCACCGTCATGGTCGCCGAGCTGCTGGACCTCGAGATGATCGACGCCGCGTTCGGACACACGGTGTCGGTCGAGGTCGCCCAGTCCACCGCCGACCGCCTTCGGCGCTTCGGCGAGGAGCACGGCTTCACCGTCGGTCGGATCAGCCCCGACCGCTTCGCCGCGGTCATGCCGGGCATGGAGCACCGGCTCGACGCCCGGGAGGCGATCAACAGCCTCCGCCAGTCCCTGCGTGGACCCATCACCAGGACCCACCTGCAGCTCGAGGCACGGTTCTCCTTCGCCGCGGCTTCGGCACCGCGTCACGGCACCGACGTCGGTGAGCTGCTGCGACGGGCCACCAACGCCCTGGTCGAGCACGGTGCCGACGGGTCGGCGGAGATCGCATGGTTCACCAGCGACCTCGACAGCGCGGCCACGGAGCGACTGGAGCTCGCCAGCGACCTCCGTCGGGCCATCGACGACGACGGCCTGTCGATCGCCTACCAGCCGAAGGTCAACCTCGCGACCGGGCGGATCGAGGGTGTCGAGGCGCTCGCCCGCTGGGCGCATCCCACCCGTGGCTACGTCTCCCCAGCCCAGTTCATCGACGTCGCCGAGCGGACCGGCCTGATCCGGCCCCTGACCCTCTGGGTGGTCGACAGCGCCATCCGGCAGGCCGCCGAGTGGGACCAGGCCGGCTGCGACATCTCCGTGGCCGTCAACCTCTCCACGGTGGTGATGCAGGAGGAGTCGCTGGCCCGCCACATCATCGACCGGTGCCGTGAGTACGAGGTCCCCGGCCACCGGCTGACCCTGGAGATCACGGAGTCGCAGATGATGGGCGACCTAGAGCGCAGCAGCGGCATCCTGGCCCTCTTCGATGCCGCGGGGATGCGGGTGTCCATCGACGACTTCGGGACCGGCTACTCCTCCCTCGCCCAGCTCAAGGGCCTGCCCGTCGACGAGGTCAAGATCGACCGGGGCTTCGTGACCCACCTGGCCAGGGACGCCGACGACCGCGCGATCACCGAGGCGATCCTCCGCATGGCCAAGAGCCTTCGCCTGCACGTCGTGGCGGAGGGGATCGAGGACCAGACGGCGCTGGACCTGCTGACCGCAATGGGCTGCGACAGCGGCCAGGGCTTCCACCTGCACCGCCCCATGAGCGCCGAGGCGGTCGGCGTCCTGCTTCGTCGCCAGGACCCGAGCATCCCCACCGTCCTCCCGCTGCGGCACGCCCGGTAGCCCTCGCGGAGGACGTCGGAGGCCCGTCCCTCCCGGCCGGCCCGGAGGGCGACGGTTACGGTGGCGGTGGAATGGACGTCGCGTCGATGCGTGGTGGAGCAGTGGTCGCCGGCCGCCGGCTCGTCGCCCCGCTCGGCCGCGGGGGTGAGGGCGAGGTCTGGGAGGCCGAACGGCCGGACGGCACCCCGTGCGCGCTCAAGGTGATCCGCCCCGAGGTGCTGGCGGGATCCGAGGACGTGCGTCGCCGTGGCCGCTGGCTGGTCCGCATCGACCATCCAGCGCTGGTCCGCGTGACGCGGGGCGGCCGGTTCACCGCCGGTGACCTCGCCGGCTGGGGGTTCGTGGAGATGGACCTCGTGACCGGTGACTCCCTGGCGACGGTCGGCCCCCGCCCAGACGCCCTGGAGGCGCTGGCGGGGGTTGCGGAGGCGCTGGACCTGCTGCATGCCGGCGCGTGGTCCGACGGGGTCCCCCTGGTCCACCGCGACGTCAAGCCGGGCAACCTGATCGCCACCCACGACGGGCTCGTCCTGGTCGACCCCTCGACCATGCGTGGGCTCGACACGACCGACCTGACCAGGGTGGGCACGCCCGCCTACCTGGCGCCCGAGGTGCTCACCGGGCGGTTCGGGCCGCTGGCCGACGTCCACTCCCTTGCGGCAACCGGGATCGCCCTCCTGACGGGGCTGCGGGCCCACGCGCTGACCGAGCTGCTGGCTGCGGTCCGCGAGGACCCCGCGGGCCACGACCTCCCCGGCGGGTTGCTGGCCGGCGTGGCGGCGGATCCGGCGCGACGACCGGGAACCTGCGCCGCGGTGGTCGACCCGCGCTCCCGCATCCAGCTCGGCGCGGAAGCCGACGGCGTTCGCGACGACCCCCGCCAGTCGACCCTCCTCCTCCCGTTGGCGAACGTCGGTGACCCGACAGACCTCGCGGTCGAGGACGACGACCACCGGCTGGGCTGGCCCCTGGCGGCGCTGGCGACCGTGCTGGTCGGGCCCGCGGCGGCGTGGGCGCTGGGTGGCGACGGCGCGGCGTCGGCGACCCTTGGTGTCGCCGCCCTGGCGGCCGTGCTCCACCTGGTCGTGCACGCGGTGACCGGGCGGGCCGCGCTCGGGCTGTTCGCCCCGCCGTGGGCCTGGGGGGACCTGCTCGCCGGCCTCGACGACGCCGGCGACGATCGCGGTCGCTGGCTGGCCGACACCGTCGCGGGGCTGCTGGTGCTCGGGGGCGGCGTCGTGGCGGTCGCCATCGCGGGCACCCTGCCGCGCTGGGTGCCGCTCGTCGTGGCGCTCGTGGCCCTGCCGTTGATCATGGTCGCGGCCGCACACGCCCGAACCACGGGACGGTTCGGCTGGGCGCTCGCATGGGCCCTCTGGCTGCCCGTGCGGCTCGTCGGCGCCGTGCCGCGGGTGATGGTCAGCGGCGGTCGACGCTGATCCTCGGGACCAGGCGTGCCATCATGCGGCGACATGAGCGCCCAGATAATCGACGGCAAGGCCGTCGCCGCAGCCCAACGCGACCGCATCGCCACCGAGGTGGCGGACCTGACCGCTGCGGGGGTGCAGCCTGGCCTTGCCGCCGTCCTCGTGGGTGACGATCCGGCCAGCCACGTCTACGTCGGGATGAAGGAGAAGGACTGCGCCGCCGTGGGCATGCGCTCGCTGGGTGCCCGACTTCCCGCCGACGTCGGCCAGGAGGCGCTGCACGCCGAGATCGACCGGCTCAACGAGGACCCCGCGGTCCACGGGATCATCGTGCAGATGCCCCTGCCCGACCACCTCGACGAGGTCGCCGCGCAGGACCGCATCGCGCCGGAGAAGGACGTCGACGGCCTGCACCCGCACAGCCAGGGACAGCTCATGCGGGGGGTGCCCACGTACGTCCCGGCGACACCGCTGGGCTGCCAGGTCCTGCTCGAGCACTACGACATCCCGCTGTCGGGAGCCAACGTCGTGATCGTGGGCCGGTCGACCCTGGTCGGCCGTCCGCTGGCCATGCTGCTCAGCCGCAAGGGCGTCGACGCGACGGTCACGTGCTGCCACTCCCGCACCAAGGACCTGGCCGCCCACACCCGCGCGGCCGACATCGTCATCATGGCCGTCGGGGTTGCCCGCATGCTGACCGCCGACATGGTTCGCGAGGGCGCCGTCGTCATCGACGTCGGCATCACCCGGGGCGAGGACGGCAAGCTCGTCGGGGACGTCGACTACGAGGCGGTGGCCGAGGTCGCCGGCTGGATCACGCCCGTCCCGGGCGGCGTCGGCCCGATGACCCGCGCCATGCTGCTGGAGAACACCCTGCGCGCCGCGCGGACGCAGTCCGGTCAGTCCTCGTCCTGAGCGCGCCGCAGGGCGTAGGGCCGCCGGCGTCCGATCCCGTGGAGCGAGACGGGCGCCAGCCGGCGTAGGTGGAAGTGGTCCGACAGCTCGTCCTTCAGCTGGTCGGAGACCAGCACGCTGTTGCGCCGGGCGAGGTCGGTCAGGCGTGCCGCCTCGTTGACCGGCGGGCCGAAGTAGTCACCACCCCGCAGCAGCGCCGCGCCGTGGGCCATGCCTGCGCTGGTCGGTATGGACTCCCCCTCGTCACCGTCCTGCCGGGCCGTCACCAGCTCGAAGAGGGCGGTCGCGATCTCAACGGGGTCGAGGGCCACGAACATGCCGGCGTCGCCCATGAACTTCACCAGCGACACCGCGGGGTGGGCCTCCACGGCGGCTTGGCAGTCGGACTCGAAGCGGGTCAGGACCTCGTCGAGGCCACCGGGATCCACCCGGGCCGACAGCGAGGTGTAGCCGACCACGTCCACGAAGCCCACGGCGACGTCCACGGTTTCCCCCTCCGACCGCAGGGACTCCACGACGATGTCGGAGGTCATCAGCTCGAGGATCACCCGTCGGTAGCTCGCCCCGATGAGCTCCGTCGACAGGTCCAGCAGCGGCTTGGCGACCTCCGACAGGGCGACGCCGGCATCGACGGGGTCGGGGTGTTCCCGACGGGCTGCATCGATGAAGACCGTCCGCGCGGTGTCGAGGGTCCGCAGGGCGAGCGCCCGGAGGATGGGGATGTCGGCGCGGACCTGCTCCATCACCTGCTCCTCCGGCAGGAACTGCAGCAGGCGGGCGATCAGCGCGAGGTGGTGGATGCCGGACTCGGAGTACCTGGTGTCGTCCCCGAGACCGGCGACCCGGTCGATCGTGGCGGCGACGTGCACGGGCAGGCCCGCGCGCGCCGCTGCCTCCTCCCGGGTGAAGGTCCGTGGCCCGCCGGTCAGGTGGTCGACCAGCGCCATCGTGACCCGGTCGGCGTCCACGGCATCGGTCGCCGACTGCACCGACATCCCGAGGCGGTACAGCCGTCGGATCTGTCGGGCGCGGTCAGGATCCGCATGGGAGGTCACTGCCGTCCCAGTGTGCCCTGCGGTCGGCCACGAGCGGTACAGTCCCGACGCACCGACGAGTCCAGGGGTTCGATCATGGCCAGAGAGCGCAGGAACGCACCGGCACGACCGACCGGCCGGGTGCGCAGCGGCGGTCCGGGACGGGTCGACGGGGTCCGTCGACGTGCCATCGCGGCCACCGCCGAGATCGACCTCGACGAGGAGGACCTGCGGGCCCTCGCCGACGAGGGGATCGATCCCGACGAGGTGCAGGCCCTCGCCCGCACCCCACGCGAGGACATCGACGTCTCCATGTTCGACCGGCCCTCGGCCCACGACGACCTCGAGGGCCTGATGGCCGAGGATGGTGGGGACTGACCGCTCGGTGGCCCCGATGGCTCGACAGGGACACCCTGTTGGCGCTAGACCTGCCGGTACGCCGTTTCCACTGCGCCGAGCCGACAGAAGGGCATTGAGCGATGAGCGAGTCCAGCCTCGAGAACCTGTACCACGAAGGCCGTGCCTTCCCGCCACCGGAGGCGTTCGTCGCGCAGGCCAACGTCTCCGACGCCGGGGTGTACGAGCAGGCCGCGAAGGATCCGGAGGGATGGTGGGCCTCGCAGGCCGAGCAGCTGCGGTGGTCCACGCCGTGGGAGCGGGTGCTGGAGTGGGACCCGCCGCACGCCAAGTGGTTCGTGGGCGGCACGCTCAACATCGCCGACAACTGCCTGGACCGGCACATCGAGGCAGGTCGGGGTGACCGGGTCGCCTACCACTGGGAGGGCGAACCGGTCGACGAACGTCGCACGATCACCTACGCGGAGCTGCACGAGGACGTGTGCCGGTTCGCCAACGTGCTGAAGGCGAAGGGGGTCGGCAAGGGCGACCGGGTGGCGATCTACCTGCCGATGATCCCCGAGCTTCCCGTGGCGATGCTCGCGTGCGCCCGGATCGGTGCGATCCACTCGGTCGTCTTCGCCGGGTTCTCCTCCCAGGCGCTGGCCGACCGGATCGACGACGCCGATGCCCGGCTGGTCATCACCGCCGACGGGGCCAACCGGCGGGGCAACACCATCGGGCTGAAGGAGGCGGTGGACGCCGGCATCGAGCGGGCCGAGTCCGACCGGGTGGAGACGGTCATCGTGGTCAACCGGACCGGCACCGACGTGGACATGGTCGATGGCCGTGACGTGTGGTGGCACGACGAGATGGAGGGCATGTCGGCGGACTGCCCGGCCGAACCGATGGACGCCGAGGACGTCCTGTACATCCTCTACACCTCCGGCACGACCGGGAAGCCGAAGGGGATCGTGCACACCACCGGCGGCTACCTGACCCAGACCACCGCCACCCATCGGCTGACGTTCGACCTCAAGCCCGACACCGACGTCTACTGGTGCGCCGCCGACATCGGCTGGGTCACCGGGCACAGCTACATCGTGTACGCACCGCTGGCCAACGGGGCGACGTCGGTGATGTACGAGGGCACGCCCGACTTCCCCGACAAGGACCGGTTCTGGGAGATCGTCGACCGCTACGACGTGTCGATCCTCTACACGGCACCGACCGCCATCCGGGCGTTCATGAAGTGGGGCACGGAGTATCCAGAGCGCCACGACCTGAGCTCCCTGCGGGTGCTTGGCACCGTGGGCGAGCCGATCAACCCCGAGGCATGGATGTGGTACCACCGCCACATCGGCGGCGAGCAGGCGCCGATCGTGGACACCTGGTGGCAGACCGAAACGGGTGGCCACATGATCACGCCGCTGCCCGGCATCACCCACGCCAGGCCCGGATCGGCCATGACCGCCTTCCCCGGCATCGACGCCCGGGTCGTCGACATCGACGGCACGGAGGTCGGCAACGGCGAGGGCGGCTACCTCGTCATCGCCAAGCCTTGGCCCTCGATGCTTCGGACCATCTGGGGTGACGACCAGCGCTACCGCGACACCTACTGGTCACGGTTCGGGCCCGACACCTACTTCGCCGGCGACGGCGCCAAGAAGGACGAGGACGGCAACATCTGGCTGCTCGGCCGCGTCGACGACGTGATGAACATCTCCGGCCACCGGCTGTCCACGACCGAGGTCGAGTCCGCGCTGGTCGACCATCCGTCCGTGGCAGAGGCCGCCGTCGTCGGCCGGGCCGACGACCTGACCGGCCAGGCCATCAGCGCGTTCGTCACGCTCCGCGGCACCCACGAACCCTCCGAGGACCTCGAGGCCGAGCTGAAGGCGCACGTGGCCGAGGTCATCGGCAAGATCGCGCGACCTGCGGAGATCTACTTCACCCCGGACCTGCCCAAGACCCGATCCGGCAAGATCATGCGACGCCTCCTCAAGCAGATCTCCGAGGGCACCGACCTCGGCGACGCCACCACCCTCGCCAACCCCGACATCGTCAACGCCCTGCAGCAGGCCGCCAGGAGCCGCTGACGTCCGGACCTCGCCGAGCGGGGTCCGTGACGACGTGGAGGGTGCGGGGGCCGTGGTGCCGCCGCACCCACTGGACGACCGAGTCGGGGTCCATCGGTCGGGCGATGCCGAACCCCTGTCCTCGGGTGCAGCCCATGTCGCGAAGGGTCGTCTGGATCTCGTCGGTCTCGATGCCCTCCGCGACGATGTCGAAGCCCATCTCGGTGCACAGGCGGATGATCCCGGCGACCAGCGGCAACGATCCGGTCCCGTCCAGCATGGGGAGGACGAAGGACTTGTCGATCTTGACCTCGTCCACGGGCAGCTGCGCCAGGTAGGCCAGGGAGGAGTACCCGGTCCCGAAGTCGTCGATCGCGGTGCGCACGCCCAGCCGCTGCAGGCGGGCCAGGACCTCCAGCGTGCGCTGGGGGTCCCCGATCACGCTGGACTCGGTCAGCTCGAGGGTCAGCCGGTCGGCACGCACGCCGTGGGCGTCCAGCGTGGTGGCGACGAGGCGGGGCAGGCCGGTGTCCAGCAGTGACGTCGCGCTGACGTTCACCGAGACGGGCAGGTCCTCGCCCTCGTCGAGCCACCGGCGGTGCCACGACAGGGCGGAGTCGAGCACACGATGGGTCAGGTCGGTGATCAGGCCGGACTGCTCGGCCACGCGGACGAACTCCTCGGGGTTGACCGGTCCGAGGGTCGGGTGGGTCCACCGGGACAGCGCCTCCATGCTGACCACGCGGGTGGTCTGGAGGTCGACGAGCGGCTGGAAGACCAGGTTGATGTCGCCGTTGCCCAGGGCGGACCTGAAGCCGGAGCTGATGGCGAGCTGACGCATCGCGCGGCCACCGGCTGCGGCACCGAACGTCGCGACCCCTCCGCCACGTGCCTTCGCCTCGTACATGGCGAGGTCGGCATGGGTCATCAGCTCGTCGGCGTCACGGCCGAGGTGCGGATAGGTGGAGATGCCGACGCTGCAGCCGACCTGCAGGGTGTAGGAGCCCAGCTGCACCGGCTCGCCGATCGCGTCGCGGATGCGGCCGGCCAGGTCTCGGGCGCTCACCTCACCGCCGTCGAGGACGACCGCGAACTCGTCGCCGCCGAGACGGCAGACCAGTCGGGCCTCGTCGACGAAGGACGTCATGCGCTGCCCGATGGCTTCCAGGGCGGTGTCCCCGGCGGCGTGGCCGAGGGCGTCGTTGATCTCCTTGAAGTTGTCGAGGTCGATGAGGAGGACGGCGAACGCGGTGTCCTCGGCAAGGGCGGTGTCGATGGCGACGAGCAGGGCTGCCCGGTTCGCCAGCCCCGTCAGCGGATCGTGGGTGGCCTCGAAGGTTGCTTGCTCGGCCTGCGCTCGCAGGGCTGCCCCGCGGTGGGCGTTGGCCAGCGCCACGGCGGCGTGGTTGGCGAGCATGCCGACGGTCTGGCGGTCCGCTTCGCCCGTGGCCGACGTGCGGCTGTAGCCGACAACCAGCCAGGAGTCGGTCGCGGCGTCCACCGGGGCGGCGATCGTGCCGCCGGGCGCATGGCGGGCGGCCGTTTCCTGCGTGCGGGTTGCGGCGAGGCGGGCCTCCTCCAGCTTCGTCCAGCTGTCGGCGTCGGCGCCGTACCAGGTGCGCCTGCCCGTCTCGGGGTCCGCCAGGCTGATGGCGGCGATCGGTGCGTCGAGGATGCGCCGGGTTGCGGTCGCCATGAGCATGGCGGTCTCGTCGGGTGTGGCCTCCCCGGTGATGCCCTGCGTGATGGCGATGAGGCTGGACTGCAGGTCCTGGGCCTCGACGAGCCTGACGTGCGAGCGGTAGGCCAGCAGCAGGACCCCGAGGACGACGGCCGGGGCCCACAGCAGCGTCGGCTCGGTCCGGAACAGCACGACCCCGATGGTGGTTGCCGCGGCGGTGGCCAACGACGGGCCGATGCCGTCGCGAAGTCCCGGGAGGGCCAGGCCACGGGCGAGGCGTCCCTGCATGGCGGAGATGGCGCCGACCTTCGCGACCGCCCCGGTCGTGGCCACCGACAGGGCGATCGCCAGGATGGCCAGCGATCCCCGCGGACCGCCGACGAGGGACGTGGGGTCGAGCAGGTCGACGACCACGAGGACCACGAGCGTCTCGATCCACAGGTACGCCACGTTGTACGCCGTCTTGTACGGCTCCTGCCGCCTGAGCACCTGGAGGCCGATGAAGCCGCCGAGGAGGCGCGCGCCGACCAGCAGCATCGGGGCCACGAAGAAGGCGCCGAGGACCAACGGGACCTCCGACAGCGTCAACCGGTGGGAGACCTGGCCGAGTCGTGCCCGTATCGACCACCGTTCCGTGACGGCGACCAGCGCCATCAGCATCGTCGCCCGTACCAGGTCGCTGGTGGCGACCTGGGGGGTCGGCAGCAGGAGCGTGCCCGCCGCGCTGACAAGGGCGACGAGGGCGGTGAGCAACCACACGCGACGAACCGCCCCGAGGGGCGGTCCGTTGGATGTGGTGACCTGCGGCATGGTGCGTTTCGATCCGAGAGAAGGGTTGACCCCCGTCCCCCTCTCGATCGGCGAAGCTCCGAGTGAGTTGAGCGAACCGTCGGTGAGGACGATCAGCGACTCAGTCCCATTGGGTGCCGTCCCAGCCCCAACCGTCCCAGCCCCAGCCGTCCCAACCCCAGCCGTCCCAGCCCCAGCCGTCCCAGCCCCAGCCGTCCCAGCCCCAGCCGTCCCAGCCCCAGCCGTCCCAGCCCCAGCCGTCCCACGTCGTGCCGGTCCACTCCACGGTGTCCCAGCCCCAGCCGTCCCAGCCCCAGCCGGTCCACTCGGTGCCGTTCCATGTCCCGCCGTCCCACGAGGCCATCGCGGTGGCCCCCGCAGCCCACGTCGCGCTGTCGAACGGCATCCCGAAGATGTCCTGCTCGCCCACCAGTGGGGTGTCGCCCGTCAGGTGGTAGGACCCGCGGGCAGCCTCCAGGGAGCCGACGCCCGTGCTCACCTGATGGGCCTGGTCGCCCGTGGCATCCGACGTACGGATCTGGGTGAGGTTCATCATCTGCCAGGTCTCCTCGTACCCCTCCTGGCGCAGGGGCTTGCTGCCGGCGATGATCCGCGCCTTGATGTCGTCGGGGGTCAACGTCGGGTCGTCCTCCAGCAGGAGCGCCACGCCGGCGCCGACGACGGCGGCCGCCTGCGAGGTGCCGTTGCCGCGAAACAGGTCACCCGGTCGCTGGGCCTGCGGGAACGCGGTGTCCAGGTATCCGCCGGGGACGCGGGCCGAGACCATTCCGACGCCCGGCGCCAGCACGTCGGGACGGCGGGTGGCGGTCCCGGGGGAGGAGAAGGTGGCGATCGTGTCGTCGGAGACACGTCGCGTGCCCTGGGTGTCCACCGCACCGACGGCGATGACCCACGGGTTGGTCGCGGGGTTCACCAAGGAGTCACGGAGCTGTCCGTCGTTGCCGGCTGCCGTGACGACCGTGATGCCGTTGTGCCACGCGGTCTCCACGGCGTGGGACAACGGGTCGATCGCGGGGTCCTGCGTCGAGTCCGTGCCGTAGGCCAGCACGAGGACGCGGATGTTGTGCTCCTCCCTGTGCTGCACCACCCAGTCGATGCCGGCGATGACCTGCGACACGTCGACCGCGCCGTTGTATGCGCCGACCTTCACCGAGACGAGCGTGGCGCCGGGGGCGAGGCCGGGTGCGTCCTCGCGGTCGGACGTGATGATGCCCGCCAGGTGGGTGCCGTGGCCGTACACGTCGTAGTGCTGGGCCTGCTCGGCCTGGGAGTCCAGCGAGATGTCGGGGCCGTGCACCACGTCGGCAAGGCCGACGACCGGCGCCACGCCGGTGTCGATCAGCGCGACGCCGATCCCCGCACCGGTCAGGCCCCGTTCGTGCATCCGGTCCGCCCTGACGGCTTCGGCGACGTGACCGAGGGTCGCGGTCGTGCCCTCCGCTTCCCACGCCACGGTCTCCTCCGCGCTGGGCAGCGCGGGCAGGTCCTCGGCGTGGGCCGAGGTGGGGAGGGTCCCGAGCACGCTGGTGACGAGCAGGACGAGGAGCAGGCGGGCGAGGCGGATGTTACTGAAGGTGAGCATCGCCATGGGTGTCGGGGGCCCGCCGGCGGCCCTTGAGCGCGTGCGCCGTGGCGGGAGGCGAAACCATCCCGATGGATGGTGTCGCCTGGTCATTTCGGCTCGTGCGGCACCTACGCATCTGCACGCGGGCCGGGCTCAGACGGTGAGGTCGATGGTCTGCCGGGCGCGCCAGCTGGCCTGCCACTCCAGGAGGTCTGCGCCGTCCATCGGGCGGGCGATGTGGAAGCCCTGCCCGCGTGAGCAGCCCAGGTTGGTCAGCTTGCCCTGGACCTCGGCGTTCTCGATGCCCTCGCCCACGAGCTCGAAGCCCATCTCGCGGCACAGGTTGATGATCCCCGACAGCAGCGGCGGGGTGTCGACCTCGTCGGCCAGCGGGATCACGAAGGACTTGTCGATCTTGATTTCGTCGACGGGCAGCTCGCGCAGGTAGGACAGCGAGGAGTACCCGGTGCCGAAGTCGTCGACGGCCAGCCGGACACCCAGCGCCCGCAGCCCGCGGAGGGTTGCGATCGTGATCGTCGGATCGCTGACGACGCTGGACTCGGTCAGCTCGAGGGTCAGCCGGTCCGCGGGGACACGGTGGCGGGAAAGGGCGTTGGCCACCATCGCCGCCAGCTGGTCGTCGACGAGCGACCGGGCGCTGATGTTGACCGCGACCTGCAGGTCGACCCCCGCAGCGGCCCACAACCGCTGCCACTGCAACGAGGCGTGCAGGACGTGGCGGGTCAGCTCCGTCACCATGCCGTTCTGCTCTGCGGCAGCGATGAACTCGTCGGGACGGATGACCCCGAGCGCCGGGTGCGTCCAGCGGGTCAACGCCTCGACGGCAGCGACCCGGCCGGAGTCGAGGTCGATGATCGGCTGGAAGACCACGCCGATCTCCCCTCGGTCCAGCGCCATGCGGAAGCCGCTGCTGATCTCGAGGTCGCGCAGCGCACGGCCGCCGGCCTCCGTTCCGTAGACCTGGGTGCCGCAGCCCCGCCGCTTGGCCCCGTACATGGCGAGGTCGGCGTGCTTGAGCAACGTCGAGGGGTCCGACCCGTGCTCCGGCGCGAGGGCCACCCCGATGCTGGCGCTGGTGGCCACGTCGTAGCCGTCGACGGTCATGGTCCGGCCGATCAGCAGGTGCAGCCGTTCGGCGACGAGCGTGCACCGGCTGACATCACCCTCCACGACGGCAGCGAACTCGTCGCCGCCGATCCGCGCGAACATCCGCACGTCGTCGAGGATGGGCGTGACCCGCCGGGTCAGCTCGACCAGGACCTGGTCGCCGGCGTGGTGCCCGAGGGCGTCGTTGACCTTCCTGAAGTCGTTGAGGTCCAGCAGCAGCAGACCGAACGCCCGACCGACGAGCTCCGCCTCGACGATCGCGGTCAGCAACGACTGGCGGTTGGGGAGGCCCGTGAGCACGTCGTGGGTGGCGCGATGCCGTGCCTCGTCGGCTTGGTCCCGCAGCGAGTCCGCCGACCGGATGTTCTGCACGACCACGCCGGCGTGCGCGGCGAGCATGCCGACGGTCCGTCGGTCGTGGGGACGGATGCTGTCGCGCTCCAGGGACACGGCGAGCCAGCCGGTGTCGAGGGGGACGAAGAGCGTCTCCTCGTCCGCCGGCGGCCCGGTCGTCGCGCCGGGACCCGAGGTGTCGTGGTGGTCCTGCAGGAGCTGGTCGAGCTCGACCGCGGTGTCGGGGTCCACGCCCACCCAGGCGCTGGCTTCGCCGGTCGAGGTCGGCAACCGGACCGCCACACGGCGAGGCGACAGCAGGCTGTGCGCCTCGCGCACGATGGCCTCGATCGTGGCGTCGAGGTCACCCGCTGCGGCGACCGCCTTGGTGAAGTCCAGCAGGCGGGCGTGCGCGTCGTTCGCGTCCACGAGCTCCAGCCAGGACCGGTAGGCGACCGTGAGCAAGACCGACAGGACGGCCGGCACCAGCACCAGCACGGGGGACACGGCCCACAGGGCCACGGCGGTGGCGCCCACCAGCGCCGACGTGATCGACGGGACGAGGCCGGTCCAGACCGCCCGCCTGGCCGGCCCGAGCACGAGGTGGCCCGCGATGCTGGACACCGCGACCGTCATGAACACCACGCCGATGGTGTTGACGACGACGCCCACGATGCCGGCCACGACCAGCAGCTCGACGTGGACGGCGAGGCCGAGCCCGGCGACCGCACCGAACAGGCCGGCCGCGACCAGCGTCTCGGTCCAGGTCTGCGTGACGTTGAGGGCGGTCTTGTAGCCCTGCTGTCGTCGCAGGACCTGGTTGGCCAGGACCATGCCGACGACGCGGGCACCGACGAGGAGGGGAACCGGCAGCAGGAACAGGCCGATCAGCAGCGGGGCCTCGCTGAGCGTCAGGGAGTGGCTCTGCGTCCCGGTGCGGACGGTGATGGAGACCCACCGTTCGCAGATGGCGACGACGGCGGTGACCACGGCCGCCTGCCACAGCTGGGTCGAGGACGCGGTGAACGGTCCCCACGACGCGGTGACGGCCAGCAGGGGGGCGGCGAGGAGGGCGGAGCCCAGCCAGATCCGGCGGGCGGCGCCGGGGGTGGTGGAGCCGGCAGCTGCCGTCACGGTCATTCCCAGCCCTGGGCGTGCCACGACCAGCCGTGCCACGACCACCCGTGCCACGACCAGCCGTGCCACGACCACCCGTGCCAGCTCCAGCCGTTCCAGGTGGACGCGTCCCACGGGACCGCGGCCAGGCGGCCGTCCACCCAGTCGTTGCCGACCCAGCGGGTGCCGTTCCAGACCCCGTCCTGCCAGCTCGTGCCGGCGGTGGCGGACTGCGCCCATGCTGCGCTGTCGAACGGCTGGCCGAACACGTCGACCTCGCCTGCCAGCAGGTCGTCGGCCTCCCCGAGGTGGGTGCTGCCGCGGGCAGCCTCCAGGGACCCGGTACCGGTCGAGGCGGGGTGGTCCTGGTCGGTCAGCACCGCGGGGGTGGCCAGGGCGCTGGGGAGGTCGATCACGCCCTGACCGGTCAGGAGGTTGTCGAGCCGGGTGGCGCTCCTGGACAGCACGGCCTTGACGTCGTCGGGGGACAGGTCGGGCCGGGCCTGCAGCAGCAGCGCCGCCGCCCCACCGACGATCGCCGCGGCCTGGGAGCTGCCGTTGCCGCGGAAGAGCTGGCCGTCACGTCGTGCAGCGGGGTAGGTCTGGTCGAGGTAGCCGCCGGCCGCGCGAAGGGATTCGATGCCCACACCGGGTGCGAAGACATCCGGGCGGCGCTCGGGGGTGCCGGGCGCGGAGAACGCCGGGATGCGGTCGTCCAGCGTCGTGCTCGTGGCCCGGGTGTCGACGGCGCCGACGGCGATGACGTTGGGGTTGGTCGCCGGGTTGACCACCGGGT
This sequence comes from Euzebya rosea, assembly GCF_003073135.1. Lineage (NCBI taxonomy): Bacteria > Bacillati > Actinomycetota > Nitriliruptoria > Euzebyales > Euzebyaceae > Euzebya > Euzebya rosea. The sequence continues at coordinate 84,351 of NZ_PGDQ01000016.1, read as the reverse complement.
CGCGGGACTCGCCGTGGTTGCCGACCGCGACCACGACCGCGATGCCGTGGTCCCAGGCGACCTCGACGGCGTGGGACAGCGGGTCCAGCTGCGGGTCCTGCGTACCGTCGGTGCCGTAGGCCAGGACCAGGACCCGGATGTCGTGGTCGTCGCGGTGCTGCACGACCCAGTCGATGGCCGCGAGGGTCTGGGAGACGTCGACCGCACCGTTGCCGGCCCCGACCTTGAGCGAGACCAGCGTGGCGTCCGGGGCGATGCCGCGGGCGTCCGGACGGTCCGAGGCGATCAGGCCGGCCAGGTGGGTGCCGTGGCCGTAGTCGTCGACGCCGTAGTGCCCCTCGACCGGGGCGTCCAGCGACAGGTCGGGGCCTCGGAGGGTGTCCTCCAGGCCCGCCACGTCGGCGACGCCGGTGTCGATGATCGCGATGCCGACCCCGGCCCCCGTGATGCCGTCCGCGTGCAGGTCGTCCGCGCCGATCGCCTCGGCCACGTGGGCCATGGTCGCCGTCGGGCCGCTGCCACCCCAGGCCAGCTGCTCCGCGGACAGGTCCAGCCCCAGCTCGATGTCCAGGCCGTCGACGCCGACGGACAGGTCGATGCCCGGCAGCGTGATGCTGACGCCCAGGCCGATCGCGGCGGCGGGTCCGACGGAGGTCGCCAGCATGGCGACGGAGACGACGGAGACGACGAGGATGCGCAGACGGCTCATGGGATGCCGATCGGGTCGGGGAGGGGGCGCCTTGAGCGTACGTACGCACATCTGACCCCGACATCGCCAGATCGAGCCATTCCTCGTGGTCCGAAGTGACTACCCCTCGTGGTCAGGAAAGCACACGGGGTCGCCAGTCAGGGGTGAAGAGCCGACGCGAGAGCACGAGCGTGATCGTGGTGGCGCTGGCCGCGACGGCACCGAGGACGAGGTACATCACGACGACCTGGACGAGGACGGCGTCCAGCGGGTCCACCCCGGCCAGGATCAGGCCGACCATCGCGCCCGGCAGGAACACCAGCCCGACGGTGCGGGTGCGTTCGACCTGGGGCGACAGGGCGTCACGGAGGACGGTGCGGACCAGCGGCAGCACCGCCTGCGGGGGTGTCATCCCCAGCGCCAGCGACGCCTCGACCTGGCCGCGCTGGTCGCTGAAGCGGTCCACCAGGGTGCGGGCGGCGACGACCGCGGCGGTCATCGAGTTGCCGACCGCCATGCCGGCGAGGGGCACCACGGTGCGCCCCTCGACCGGGAACACCTGCAGGCCGAACAGCACCACGAGGGCCACCAGCGCGGTCACGCCGAAGGACACCAACGCCGCCGACAGCACGGCGGGCGCGGTCGGCACCCGCTGGCGCACGGTCCACGCGGCGTAGGCGATCATCGCGGCCACCCACAGCCACGACCACCACAGGGGCTGCTCGGGCCGGATGACGAGGAGCAGCGCGGCACCGACGACGAGCAGCTGCACGCAGGCCAGGACGGCGGACTCCAGCAGGGGCCGGACCAGGCCCAGCCGGAAGCGCCACGACGCCGCGGCCGCCACGGCCACGAGGACCAGCGAGGCCACGACACCCCAGGGGCCGACGTCTCCTTCCACCGCTGCGGCAGCCTACCCGCGGGCGACCCCTTACCATCGGCGGCCGCAGCACGAACGCTGCCAGCCCTTTCACCACCAGCAAGGAGCCAGACCGTGCCCCGCGTGTTCTCGGGAATCCAGCCCACCGGCGATGTCCATCTCGGCAACTGGATCGGGGCAATCAGCCGTTGGGCGGCCGACCAGGAGGACGGACACGTCTTCTGCATCGTCGACCTCCACGCCATCACCATCCCCAAGGACCCCGAGGTCCTGCGGACCAAGAGCCGCGACCTGGCCGCCTGGATCCTCGCGGCGGGCCTGGATCCCGAGGTGGCGACGCTCTTCGTGCAGTCCCACGTCCGCGAGCACAGCGAGCTGGCCTGGGTCCTGTCGTGCAGCACCCAGATGGGCGAGCTCAACCGGATGGTGCAGTTCAAGGAGAAGTCGGCCGGCAAGGAGTCGGTCAGCGCGGGGCTGTTCACCTACCCCGTCCTGCAGGCCGCCGACATCCTGCTGTACCAGGCCGACCAGGTGCCGGTGGGCGAGGACCAGCGCCAGCACATCGAGCTGACCCGCGACGTCGCGCAGCGCTTCAACGGGCGCTTCGGGGAGACCTTCACCCTGCCGAAGGCGACCATGCCGAAGGCGGGCGCGCGAGTGATGGACCTCCAGCAGCCCACGAACAAGATGTCGAAGTCCGCGGAGTCCGACGCCGGCACGATCATGCTGGACGAGACCGAGAAGGCGACCGCCAAGAAGATCATGCGTGCCGTCACCGACTCGGGGTCGGAGGTACGTGCGGGCGAGGACAAGCCCGGGGTGACCAACCTCCTCGACCTGCTGTCGGCGGTGACGGGGCGCGACATCCCCGACCTCGAGGCCGAGTTCGAGGGCAAGATGTACGGCGACTTCAAGAAGGCCGTTGCCGAGGGTGTCAACGAGTTCCTCCGGCCCGCCCGTGAACGCCACGCCGAGCTGTCCAGGGACCCCGCCGAGATCGACCGGCTGCTGGCCATCGGGGCCGACCGCGCCCGCGCGATCGCCGAGACCACCATGGCCACCGTCCGGGACCGGGTCGGCTTCCTGCCTCGCGCCTGATGGCAACCAACATCGTCAGCCTCGAGGCGGTCACCAAGGCCTACGCCGAGAAGCGCCCGCTGGACGGCATCAACGTCGGCATCGACGACGGGGACCGCTGCGGCGTCATCGGGATCAACGGGTCGGGCAAGTCCACGTTGCTGAAGATCATCGCCAAGGTGGAACCGGCCGACTCCGGGCGCGTGGTGCACCGCGGCGGGCTTCGGGTCCGCTACCTCGACCAGCAGCCCGTCCTGACGCCCGACCTCACCCCGGTCGAGGCCGCGGGCGGCACCAGGGAGGCCGAGGCCTACCTGGACCGCCTCGGACTCGGCGGCATCACCCAGCCCGTCGGCACGCTGAGCGGTGGACAGCGCCGCCGCGTCGCCCTGGCCGAGGTGCTGGCCGACGACCCCGACCTGCTCGTCCTCGACGAGCCCACCAACCACCTCGACCCCGACGTGATCGAGTGGCTCGAGGGGTTGCTGACCGCCCGGTCCGGCAGCCTGCTGTTCGTCACCCACGACCGCTACCTCCTGGGCCGGCTGGCCACCCGGATCATCGAGGTGGCCGAGGGGCAGGTCTTCACCCACCACGGGTCCTACGCGGACTACCTCGAGGCCCGTGCGGCCCGGCAGGAGCAGGAGCAGGCCGAGGCGCGGAAACGGTCCAACTTGGCCCGGGTCGAGCTCGAGTGGCTGCGACGTGGCCCCAAGGCCCGGACCTCCAAGGCCAAGCACCGCGTGGACAAGGCCACCGACCTCGTCGCCGCCGCCGCGGTCAAGGTCGAGGAGCGTGAGCTGTCCATCGACCTGCCGTCCCGGCGGCTCGGCTCGAAGGTCACCAACGCCCACAACGCCGGCAAGTCCTTCGAGGGCCGCACCGTCCTGCGCGACGTCGACCTGAAGGTCCCACCGGACGCCCGCTGGGGGTTCGTCGGGCCCAACGGCTCGGGCAAGTCCACGCTGCTGGCCATGCTGGCCGGCCGGCTGGAGCCCGACGAGGGTTCGGTGCGCATCGGGGACACGGTGCACATCGGCTGGTACGGCCAGGACCCCACGCCGATGCCGCCCCGCACCCGCGTGATCGACGCGGTCAAGGAGGTCGCCGAGGAGGCGTCCACGGTGGACGGCCTGGTCGTCAGCGCCGGTGACCTGCTGGAGCGATTCCTGTTCTCCAAGCCCGCCCAGCGAGCCTACGTCGAGGAGCTGTCGGGCGGGGAACGCCGTCGCCTGGAGCTCCTGCGAGTCCTGGCCGATGCGCCGAACCTGCTGATCCTGGACGAGCCGACCAACGACCTGGACCTCGACACCCTCACGGTGCTGGAGCAGTACCTCGACAGCTGGCCCGGCGCGATGTTGGTCGCCAGCCACGACCGGTACTTCCTGGATCGGGTGTGCGACGACCTCTACGCCATCAGACCCGACGGGACCCTGCGACACCAGCCCGGCGGATGGACGGCCTACCGCGAGGCACAGAAGGCCGAGGCCGCGGCGGTCAAGGCCCAGCGAGCGGCCCACGACGCCGCCCAGCGCGACGCCCGCTCGAGCGATGCGGAGACCGGCAGCCGGCCGGCCAAGCTGACCTACAACGACAAGCGCGAGTTCGGCCAGCTGGGCGTGGAGATCCCCCGGCTGGAGAGGCGCCGCGACGAGCTGCACCAGCTGCTCGCCGACGCCGCCGATGACTACGCGCGTGCCCAGACGCTGTCGGAGGAGCTGAACGCCGTCATGACCCGCCTCGACGAGGCCGAGATGCGGTGGCTGGAGCTCGCGGAGATGGCTGAGGGATGACTCCCCGGTGTTCGGTCACCGCATGGGCCGACAGGAAGGTGTGGACGTGAGTGAACCGTTGAGCTGGCCCCTCGTGTGGGTCGACCTGGAGATGACCGGCCTGGACCCCGACCGCGAGGTCATCGTCGAGATCGCTGCCATCGTGACCGACGGGCAGCTGCAGGAGGTCCACGAGGGCCCCGACCTCGTCATCCATACCGACGACGACACGTTGGCCCGCATGCATCCACGGGTGAAGGAGATGCACAAGCGGTCCGGCCTCACCGCCGAGATCCGGGCCAGCGAGCTGACGGTCGCGGAGGCCGAGCAGGAGGTCCTGCGCTTCGTCAAGCACTACGTGCCCGCCTCGGGCAGCGCCCCGCTGGCGGGCAACTCCGTGCACGCCGACCGCGCCTTCCTCAAGAAGTACATGCCCTCCCTCGAAGGGCACCTGCACTATCGCAACGTCGACGTGTCCACCCTCAAGGAGCTCGCTCGCCGCTGGCACCCCGACATCGTGGAAGCGGCCCCCGCCAAGGACGGGGGCCACCGGGCGCTGGCCGACATCAGGGAGTCGATCAACGAGCTCGCGTACTACCGCGCGAAGATGTTCGTCTCGGAAGCCGGCTGAGCGGCCGCTGCCGAGACAGCTGGTCAACCCTCCAGCGGGGCCTGGATCTCCAGCTCGACCTTGAGGTCCTTGGAGACCAGCACGCCGCCGGCCTCGAGCGGGGCGTTCCACGTCATGCCGAAGTCCTCGCGGTTCAGCGTCGTCTTCGCCGAGAACGCGGCGACGGTCTGGCCCCAGGGGTTCTGGAAGGTGCCCATGTAGTCGGTGTCGAGCTGCACCTCGCGGGTCACGCCACGGATGGTCAGGTCGCCGGTCACCGTCCACCCCTTGTCGACCTTCGTGCTGCGGAACGTCAGCTCGGGGAACTGCTCCACGTCGAGGAAGTCGGGGCTGCGCAGGTGCTCGTCGCGCTTGGGGTCCTTGGTCACGATCGAGGCGGCCTTGATGGTCACCTGGACCGCGGAGTCCTCGGGCGTCTCGCCGACGGTGATGGTGCCCTCGAAGTCGCTGAACTGGCCGCGGACCTTCGTGACCATCAGGTGGCGGGCGACGGCTTCGATGGAGCTGTGCGATCCGTCGATGGTGTAGGTGCCGGCGGCGGGGAAGGGCTGCCCGTCGACGGTGCGGTCGAGGCTGGAGGTGGTGGTGGACATGGCTGATCTCCTGTGGGGTTCGAGGGCTCGGGGGCCCGTCGCGTTCGTGGTAGTTGGAAACGTAACAGTTGAACGTTGAACTAGCAACCCCTGTTGCGGGTGGAATCCGTGGAATCCCGTTTCGGGGGTCGCCGCTGATACGCTGCCGGCTAGCTGTACACACCCCTCCCGGCCAAGGGTTCCGATGGTCGGTGACGATCTCCGCACTTGGGAGCAGGACCGATGAGCACGACGACTCCGCGCAGCAATGACGGCGCGATCAAGCCCCTCGAGAAGGCGCCGGTTCCGCACCGTGAACGCCCGAAGATGTGGGTCCGTGACTTCTACGGCACGGCCATGGGCAAGAAGTACGTCATGGCCCTCACCGGGATCATCGGCCTGGGGTTCATCGTCATCCACGCGGTCGGCAACCTGCACGTCTTCGAGGGGGCGGCCAAGTTCACCGAGTACGGCGAGGGTCTCCGTGACATCGGCGAGCCGCTCGTGCCACGCACCTTCCTGCTGTGGATCGGACGACTCGGCCTGCTCGGCGCGCTCGTGGGCCACGTGCACGCGGCGTACTCGCTGACCCTGATGAACCGCAAGAAGCGTCCCGTCGCCTACCAGGCGCCGCGCGAGTACATCGCTGCCGACTACGCCTCGCGCACGATGGTCTACACGGGCACGATCGTGCTGGCCTTCATCCTGTTCCACCTGGCCGACCTCACCTGGGGCCTGGCCAACCCGGACTACGTCCGCGGCGCGATCACCAACAACCTGGTCGCCAGCCTGTCCCGCATCCCCGTGGCGCTGTTCTACATGGTGGCCGTCCTGGCCCTCGGCATGCACATCTTCCACGGCACCTGGTCGCTGTTCCAGACGATGGGATGGTCCAGCAAGCGCTTCAACCCGTGGCGTCGCTACCTGGCGGTCGGCCTGGCCGTCGTGGTCACCAGCATCAACCTGACCTACCCGCTCGGGACGATGTTCGGCGTGATCGACTGCGGCGAGGAGTGCCAGGCCATCGCCGAGGAGTTCTCCGCCGAGTGACACGGCGGACGAACGGCTGACGAGAAGAAACCGAGAGGAACGACATGACCGTGCTCGACTCCAGGGTCCCCGACGGCCCGCTTGCGGACAAGTGGACCAACCACAAGTTCAACATGAAGCTCGTCAACCCCGCCAACAAGCGGAAGTACGAGATCATCGTGGTCGGCACCGGCCTCGCTGGTGGCGCCGCTGCGGCCACCTTCGGTGAGCTCGGCTACAACGTGAAGTGCTTCACGTTCCACGATTCGCCCCGGCGCGCGCACTCCATCGCCGCCCAGGGCGGGATCAACGCCGCGAAGAACTACCACGGTGACGGCGACTCGGTCTACCGGCTGTTCTACGACACCATCAAGGGTGGCGACTACCGCGGGCGCGAGGAGAACACCTACCGCCTCGCCGAGGTGTCCAACAACATCATCGACCAGGCGGTCGCCCAGGGCGTGCCGTTCGCCCGTGAGTACGGCGGCCTGCTGGACAACCGCTCCTTCGGTGGTGCCCAGGTCAGCCGGACGTTCTACGCCCGTGGCCAGACGGGCCAGCAGCTGCTCCTCGGCGCCTACCAGGCGTTGGCCCGCCAGATCAGCCTCGGCACGGTCGAGATGCACATCCGGTCGGAGATGCTCGACGTCGTCGTCAAGGACGGCCAGGCCTGCGGCATCGTCACCCGTGACCTGCTGACGGGTGAGATCACCTCCCACTCCGCCCACGCCGTGGTGCTGGCGACCGGTGGGTACTCCAACGTCTACTACCTGTCGACCAACGCGATGGCCTCCAACGTCACCGCTGCGTGGCGCGCCCACCGCAAGGGCGCGTTCTTCGCCAACCCCTGCTACACCCAGATCCACCCGACCTGCATTCCCTCCTCCGACGAGCACCAGTCGAAGCTGACGCTGATGTCGGAGTCGCTGCGCAACGACGGCCGCATCTGGGTCCCCAAGGACATCGACGACACCGGCAAGCCGGCCGCCCAGATCCCCGAGTCCGACCGGGACTACTACCTGGAGCGCAAGTACCCCTCCTTCGGCAACCTGGTCCCGCGCGACGTCGCGTCCCGCAACGCCAAGACGATGGTCGACGCCGAGCTCGGGGTCGGTCCGCTGAAGAACGGCGTGTACCTGGACTTCTCCCACGCCATCGAGCGCCTGGGCGAGGACACCATCAGCGCGCGGTACGGCAACCTCTTCGAGATGTACGAGCGCATCACGGGGGAGAACCCCTACCAGCGCCCGATGCGCATCTTCCCGGCCCCCCACTACACCATGGGTGGGCTGTGGGTGGACTACGAGCTGCAGACGACCGTGCCCGGCCTGTTCGCCGCCGGCGAGGCCAACTTCTCCGACCACGGCGCCAACCGCCTGGGTGCCTCGGCGCTCATGCAGGGGCTGTCGGACGGCTACTTCGTGCTGCCCTACACCATCGGCAACTACCTGGCTCCGAAGCTGGGCGAGAAGGTCGTGCCCACCGACGACCCGGTCTTCAAGCAGGCCGAAGCCGACGTGGGCGACCGGATCCACAAGTACCTGTCGGTCAACGGGACGCGGACGGTGGACTACTTCCACCGCGAGCTCGGCAAGATCATGTGGGACAACTGCGGCATGGCGCGCAACGCCAACGGCCTGGAGAAGGCGCTCGGCGAGATCAAGGCGCTCCGGGAGGAGTTCGAGACCGACGTGCGGGTCCTCGGCAGCGCCGACACCATGAACATGTCGATCGAGAAGGTCAACCGCGTCGCCGACTTCTTCGAGCTCGGTGAGCTGATGTGCCAGGACGCGCTGATGCGTGAGGAGTCCTGCGGCGGTCACTTCCGCGAAGAGCATCAGACCGAGGAGGGCGAGGCCAGGCGCGACGACGAGAACTTCCAGTTCGTCGGCGCGTGGGAGTTCACCGGCGACACCGGGAACGCCACCCTCCACAAGGAGGAGCTCGTCTTCGAGAACGTCACCCCGACCACCCGCTCGTACAAGTAGGCGATCATCTGATGAAGCTCACCCTGAAGGTCTGGCGCCAGCCGTCCCCCGATGCTGCCGGTGCGTTCGAGACCTACCAGCTCAACGAGGTCAGCGAGGACAGCTCGTTCCTGGAGATGCTGGACCAGCTCAACGAGCAGCTGGTCAACGACGGCAAGGAGCCGGTCCACTTCGACCACGACTGCCGCGAGGGCATCTGCGGGTCGTGCGGGCTGATGATCGACGGCCAGGCCCACGGGCCCCAGCGGTCGACGGCCACCTGCCAGCTGCACATGCGCCAGTACAGCGACGGGGACACCATCACCGTCGAGCCGTGGCGAGCCTCCGGCTTTCCGGTCATCAAGGACCTGGCGGTCAACCGCTCGGCCTTCGACCGGATCATCGAGGCGGGCGGCTACATCACCGTCCCGACCGGGTCGGCGTCCGACGCCAACCTGACCCCCGTCCCCAAGGACGTCGCTGACGACGCGTTCGACGCGGCCGCCTGCATCGGCTGCGGTGCCTGCGTGGCGGCCTGCCCCAACGGTGCGGCCCAGCTGTTCACGTCGGCCAAGATGAGCCAGCTCAACATGCTGCCCCAGGGCCAGCCCGAGCGGACCGAGCGCACCCTCAACATGGTCGAGACCATGGAGGCGTTCTTCGGTTCCTGCACCAACATCGGCGAGTGCTCGGTGTCGTGCCCCAAGGACATCTCCCTGGACTACATCGCGCAGATGAACAAGGACTACCTGAAGGCCAAGTTCAGCGGATAGGTTTGGTCCTCGCTCCGCTCGTCGGGTCCTCGGGCTCGTGACCGACGATCCGCGGCGGCTTCCTCGACCCCTCGCTTCGCATCGGGGCACTGCGGGAGCCACCACGGAGTCGTCGGCGCCCTGCGGCGGTGCGTTGGCACCTCGGTGGGCCCCGGCACACTGGTGTGTGGGATCGACAGCTTGAGGTGCGGCTGATCGCACCCACCCTTGGGTGAGGTGTGGCTTCGACGTCACAAGGGGGCGTGCAGCCCACACGCGGCCGCACCCCGGGTGGGATCGGCCATCCTCAGAGGTGCCCATCGCGCACGCCGTTTCTGATCACGGCGGCCCCACCGGGCGTCGTGCGGGGGTGCGTGAGGACGCCGGCGCGCTCCGCACACGACTGGTGTGTGGGAACGACAGCTTGAGGTGCGGCTGATCGCACCCACCCTTGGGCGAGGTGTGGCATCCACGACACGAGGGGGCGTGCATCCCACACGCGGCCTCACCCCGGGTGGGGTCGACCACCTCCAGGGGTGCCTATCGCACACGTCACCTCGACCACGGCGACCGAAGTGACCACCGACTGCCGCAGGGCGCCGGCGAAACGCGAGCGAGGACCAACGAACAACGAGCTGGAGAACCGGCTAACCCAGCGTGGCCCTGGCGCGGGCCATGGCATGGCGGACGACGGAGGCCATCGCGACCTTGACCTGGGCCTTGTCGCGGGCGTCGGTGAGCATGACGGGGGTGTCCTCGCCGACCTGGAGGGCGTCACGAACGGCCTCGGGGGAGTGCAGCACCTGGCCGTCGAAGCAGTTGATCGCGACGACGAACGGGACGCCCTTCTGCTCGAAGTAGTTGATCGCCGGGAAGCACTCCTCGAGGCGGCGGGTGTCGACCAGCACGATGGCGCCGACGGCACCCTGCGTCAGGTCGTCCCACATGAAGCTGAAGCGGTCCTGGCCGGGGGTGCCGAACAGGTACAGGTACAGGTCGTTGCCCAGGGAGATGCGGCCGAAGTCCATGGCCACGGTCGTGTGGGTCTTGCGTTCACCGACGATGGAGGTGTCGTCGACGCCGAGGCTGGCCTCGGTCATGGGCACCTCGGTGGTGAACGGCGTGATCTCGGTGACGGCGGTGACCATGGTGGTCTTGCCAACGCCGAAGCCACCGGCGATCACGATCTTGACCGACGTGGGGCCTCGACGCACCGGGCGTGGTGGCGGGGTGTGCATCGAGTGGGCCTCGTTGGGGAAGGGGCTTTGAGAGGGATACGTGGCAGTCATGGCTACAGGGCCTCGATTCCGTCGAGCAGTTCACCGAGGAGGGTGATGTCGCGGTGGGCGGGGACAGCGGTCGGTGCCTCGACGGCGCCGGCGTGGCTGATCAGTCCGGACGCGAGCAGGTCACCGAGCAGGACACGGATGACGCCGAGCGGCACGTCGAGGCCGGCGCTGAGGTCGACCAGGGACTGCGGCGTTCGGCACTGCTCCAGCAGCTCCAGCTGCTCGGGGCCGACGTCCTCGCCGGGTTGGACGCCGCTGGCGACGACCATGGACTCCATGGACAGGTTCGCCTCGGCACGAGTCCTGCCGCCCACGAGGGCGTAGGGTCGAAGTCGGCGTGCTTCGCTCACGTCTGGATCACCCTCACCGTGGTAGCTGTGCGCGGAGGTCCTCGATCAGCTGGGGGCTGAGCGCGGTGCCCACCTGCTGGCCCAGCGTGCGCATCTCGTGGCCGATCAGCCCGATGTCGCTGCCGGCGGTTGCCAGGACGGCCAGGACCGCGCCGTCACGCAGCGACGTGAGGACGATGTAGCCGTTGTCGTAGGCCACCATGACCTGCTTGAGGTTGCCGGCATCGAACACCCGGGACGCGCCACGGGTGATCGAGGCCAGCGAGGACGCGACGGCGGCCACCCGGTCGGCGGTCGCGCGGTCGAGGCCCTCGGAGGCGGCGATGAGCAGGCCGTCGATGCTGACGACGACCGACTCGATCACCCCGGGCGTCCGGCTGCTGAACCCGCTGAGGAGCCAGTTGAGGTCGGTGCCGGCGTTCACTTGGCGCTGTCCCGCTGAGGGAACGGTGTTGACCACGACGAGGTACCTCCGTAGGGGGTGGTGGGGGGAGTGGGTGCGGCCGCCGGGACGTCATCGACGGGCAGTGACGCAGGCGAGGGCAGTGATGCAGTCGAGGGCGTCGCAGTCGCCGGCGGTGGGGTCTGGACGGCGGGCTGCTGCGGGGCAACCGGGGCCTGCTCGGCCGTCCCGGCGGGGAACGACGCGGACGGGGGCCCCTGGTCGAACCCGCTGATCAGGTCCGAGACGGCGGCCGGATCGAACTCCACGGTCCTGCCGTTGCTGGCACGGGCCAGGCTCAAGCCGCTGGCCGGTTCGTCGCTGGAGGGCTGGCGCTGGGGGAGCAGGGGCGCCCGGGTGGGCAGCGTGCTGGCGACGGGCTGGACGTCGGGCGGCAGCGGAGGTGGCGTCGCCGGGCTGGCGTCGAGCAGTCGCTGCATGACCGACAGGGCGTCCGGAGCGGCGTCCTCGGAGAAGCGTGCGGGTGCCCCGGTCGGGGTTGGTTCCACGAAGCGCTCCACGGGCGGGGTGGACGACAGCAACGCCGCGGGCTGGATGGGCCCGGCCGGCGCAGCCGGTTCGACCGACTGGGCCACGACCGACGCCAACCCGGACGGTCCGCTCCTGGCCTGGGGCGGGGTGACGAAGAGCGTGTCGGGCAGCCACACCAGCACGTGCAGGCCGGCGGGCTCGCCGGGCCGGATGTCGATGGCGACGCCGAGGCGCTGGGCCAGCAGGCCGACGACGTACAGGCCGAGGCGGCGGGACTCGGCTGCTTCGAGCAGCGGCGGGGCCATCAGGCGCGCCTTGGCCTCCTCCAGGTCCTGGGCGTCCATGCCGAGGCCCCGGTCGGTGACGGTCACGGTGACGCCGCTCGCCTCGCGGGCCGTCGTCACCGTCACACGTGTGTTGGGTGGGGAGAAGTTCGTGGCGTTCTCGACCAGCTCGGCGAGGAGGTGCGACAGCGGGGTGGCGGCGTACCCCTTGACGTCGACGGGAATGCCGACCCGGACGTCGACCCGGGCGTACTGCTCGGTCTCGGCCGCGGCGGTACGGATCACGTCGACCAGCGGCTGGTGCGAGGCGTCACCGGACCCGGGCAGCTGACCGGTGGACAGCAGCAGCAGGTTCTCGGCGTTGCGGCGCATGCGGGTGGCGAGGTGGTCCAGGCGGAACAGCTGCGAGAGCTGCTCGGCGTCCTCCTCGCGCTCCTCCATGGTCTCCAGCAGCGACAGCTGCCGTTCCACCAGGGACTGTTCCCGGCGGGCGACGTCGGAGATGGTCTGGGCGACACCATGGCGGGTGCGTGCCTGCTCCAGGGCCACCGTGGTCGCCTGGTCGGTCGCCGCGCCCAGGGCGCGGGCGAGGTCGCCCAGCTCGTCACGCCGGTTCAGCAGCTCGGTGCTGACGGCGTCGTCGAGGACGGTGGTGTCGACGTCCTCGCCGCGGCCCACGGCCTCCACGGTGTCGGGCAGGACGGTTGCGATGCGGCTCGCCAGGGTCGTCAGGCGGTTCAGCGGACGCACCACGCTGCGGCTCAGGGCGTAGACCAGGTAGACACCGAAGAGGAGTGCGAGCACGACGAGGCCGCCGATGACGAGCGTGGTCCGTGTCGCCTCGGTCTGGAGCTCGTCTGCGGCGGACAGGCTGGTGGCAGCCATCTGCTGCTCGACGGTCCGGAGGGTGCGGGCGGCATCCCGGTTGTCGGCGGCGATCTCGTCGATCGTGCCGAGGTTGCCGGCCTGCAGGCCGCCGGCGACCCGGGAGACCTCGCTGGAGGGATCGATGTCGGCGGTCTCCTCGAGCAGCGCGACCTCGGCGTCGGTGGCGAGCCGGTGGAGGGAGTCCAGCCACAGCGCCTGCTGGTTGGCCAGCGCGGAGACCTGCCGGCCGGCGGTGCCCGAGTCGATGCTGCCGGCCACGGCCAGCAGGATGGTGTCGCCACGGTCGAGCGCCGTCGCCTTCAGTCGGGCGTACGCGGCGCTGGCGAGCAGCCGGGTGTGGATGACCGGGTTGGTCACCTCGGGGATCAGGATGTCATCGATCCCCAGCAGGGCGCTGACCGGGACGTCGTAGGCCTGCTGGACCTGCGCGTCGAGCAGGCTCCCCGCGTCGATGTCGCCGCGCCGCACGACGATGTCGTCGGCGGCGTCGAGGGCACGCTGGACGGCCTCGGCCACGGGGGCCGACAGCTCCGCCAGCAGGGCGGGGGAGGCCAGCTCGTGCATGCGGGCCAGGCTCGTGTCGGTGGTGGTCCGTGCGGCCAGCAGGTCCTCACCTGACATGTCCATGCCGCCGTCGTCGCCGAGGTGGAACGCCTCCAGGGTCCTCGTCCGTTCGATCTGGAGGTCGTGCACCAGCGAGTACTGGGCGTCGGCGAGGTCCACGAGTGATGCGAACTGCTGGGTCTGGGCCAGCACCTCGGTGCTGGCCCGCAGCTGGATGCCGGACAGGGCCAGCATGGCCACAGCGGGCACGAGCATCAGGGTCATCAACCGGAGGCGGATGCTGCTGCGCATGTGTGTGGTTCTTCCGTTCAGTGGCGACGTCGGACGTGGGAAGGCGTCCCTTTCACCACTTCTTCGGTCGAACGGGCGGTCACCTTGAGGGAACGGTCGTCTCCGGCTGCGGGATGACGCCCCGGGCGCCGGACGGTCCACGACCGGCTGCCCTCAGCAGCGCAGCGGGCAGCTCCTCGATGCGGTCCTTCAGGACGAACGGGACCTGCAGCTCGGCCTCGAACCGTTCGAGCTCCGGCGCGGACGTGGCGGACCAGAAGATGAACCGCTGATCGGGAAGGTGGCGTCGCACGGCGACGACCACGTCGGGGCCCGAGACGACCGGCATCATGACGTCGCACAGCACCAGGTCCGGGGCGAGCTCGTCGATCTCCCTGATGGCCGTTTCGCCGTCGGCGGCCTCGCCGATGACGATCAGGTCGGTGCCGCTGGACTCCAGGATCCGGCCGGCCAGCAACCGCATCGCTGGGTCGTCGTCCACGATGTAGACGGTCAGCGCCTCACCAGCGGTGGGGACGGTGACGCTTCGGGCCAGCTCCTCGGGCCGCTGCTCCTCGGGTGCGCCCTTGCGCTCCCGCTTGTCGGCCAGCATGGCCTCGTCGGCCTTCACGACCAGGTCGAGGTCCAGGGTCTCGCCCGGACCCGCGATCGCCCAGCCGACGCTGGCGCCGATCTCGGCCGGCCCGCTGGTGGTCACGTAGACCTGGTTCAGCAGCTCCTGCAGGCGCTGGGCGATGTGCCTGACCTCGAGGTCGGCCATGCCAGGATGCAGGTCCTCGCAGAGGACCACGAACTCGTCGCCGCCGAGCCGGGCGGCGGTGTCGGAGGACCGCAGGGTCGAGCGGAGGCGCAGCGCGACCTGGACGAGCACCTCGTCGCCAACGGCGTGGCCGAGGTGGTCGTTGACACCCTTGAAGCCGTCGAGGTCGACGACGATCAGGCCGGTGCCGGCCCCACGCCGCAACGCGGTCCGCTGTGCCTCGCCCAGCCTGTCCATCAGCATGGTGCGGTTGGGCAGGCCGGTCAGGCCGTCGTGCAGGGCGCGGTGTCGCAGCTGCGTGGTCTCGGCGCGCGAGGCCATCTCGGCCTCGTGCCTCGTGGTGACGTCGGTGACGGTCATGACCACGGCCGGATCCTCGGGGGCCTCGCAGCCGGGCAGCAGGCGCGTCGAGGCGCTGATCCATCGGAGGGTGCCGTCGGGGCGTTCCATGCACAGGAGCTGGCCGTCGACTTGGTGGCCACCGAGGGCACGCGCAGCGGGGAGATCCTCGGCCGCGATGGGGCGGCCGTCGCGATCGGTGAACGCGTAGCCCTCGAAGCTGTTGGCCGTACCCATCGTGGCGTCGGGGTCGATGGCGAACAGCCGACCGGCTGCAGGGTTGATCCGCAGCACCCGACCGGCGCCGTCGAGCACGAGCAGGGCCTCGGCCAGGGAGTCGAGGATGGTCCGGTGGGTCGCCTCGGTTCGTGCTGCCCGCTCTCGTTCGCGTTCCAGCCGGTACGCCACGACCTGGATGAGGCAGACCGCGAGCGCGACGGCGACGACCCTGGTCTGGGCGGTGGTCGCAGTGATCTCGTTGCCCGGCATCGCGGCGAGGGCGGTCGCGCCGGTCAACCCGAGGCCCAGGACGAGGCTGTTCTGCCAGGGGCGAGTACGGGAGGCAAGGACGGGCGCGGCCACGAGCCCCAGGATGCGAACGGCAGGGAGCGTCGTCATCGCCGCCCCGGCGGCTGCGGCAAGGATCACGCTGGCGGTCACCGTCGGCCACCACGAATGACGGCCGGTCGGTGCGGGCAGGGCCATGGGGGCGATGATCAGGAGCGTGGTGGCCAGCGACATGCCGGCACCCACCGCGTCGGTCATCCAGTCGCCGGAGATGGCGTCAGGGAGGGGCAGGGCGGCGGTGATGGCACCGGAAACCGTGGCGACGACCGTGGTGGAGGCCATCACCAGGAACGTCAGGTCGAACTCGGGGCGGGTGGATCGCGCCCGGCGATTCCACACGGCTGCCAGTCCAGCGCAGAACGCCAGCGAACCCAGGGCCGCGAACAGTCGACGCGCGTCGAGGATCGGGACCGTCGCCACGACCCCGAGGAGTGCCGCGCTCACGAACGTGGGTCGCCGGCAGAGGACTGCCGCGAACGCCACCGCACCCACGGGGGTCCACATGGGCGTTCCGGCCCCCACCGGCGCGATCGCCAGCCCCTGGAGCACACCGGTACCCGCGGCGACCAGGAGGAAGGTCGCTGCGGGATGGAGGCGTGGGGGTGCGGTCATGGTGATGTGGGTGCCATCTCATCGGCCCGGCGGGCGCTGACCTGAGCACAGGGCAGACCGATGACAACCCTCGTCCCGCCGCTCGGGGCGTCCTCGAGGTGTATGCGACCGGCCATGCGCATCAGCTGGGCCCGGGCGACCGTCAACCCGATGCCCGTGCCCGCCACCGTGCTCACCTGGGCCTCGTGTCCGCGGTGGAAGCGCTGGAACACCCGTTCGCGGTCCTCCGGGGCGACCCCCGGGCCCCGATCGTCCACGACGACCTCGACCCAGTCGGCGCCGTCGACCAGGCGGACGGTGACGTCGATCGGGCTGTCGGCGGGGGAGTAGCTCCACGCGTTGTCCAGCACGTTGTGCAGGGCTCGGCGGACAGCCACCGGATCACCGTTGGGTGTGGCGAACCGGGCCGCCCCATCGACCGTGATGGTGACCACGTGCGCGAACGGGAGGCGCTCGACGACGTCGGCGACCATCTGCTGGAGGTCCAGCTCCATCGTGACGGGCGACGGTTGTTCGTGCTCGAGCCGGGCGAACTCCAGGACCTCCTGCAGCATGTCCGACATCGACTCCGCCCCGCGGGCGAGCTGGCCGACGAAGTCCCTGCGGTCCTCCTCGCTGAGCTCGTGGCTGTGGTGCTCCAGCAGCGAGGCGAACCCTCGGATGGAGGTCAGGGGCGTTCGCAGCTCGTGGGAGACCGTGACCAGGAACTCGGTTCGCGACTGGTCGGTCCGTCGCAGCTCCGCGTTGGCCGCTTCCAGCTCGTCCTGGCTGCGGCGCAGGTCGGCGGTGCGAACCTCGACCTGGGCCTGGGCAGTGGCCTCCCGTGTCCGGAGCACGTGGACGAGGGCGGCGATGACGATGGTCAGCAGCAGGCCAGCTGCACCGAGTGCGAGCACCGGCCACCGGTTGGTCCGGGCGAAGGCGGCCGTCGGAGACGTTCGCACCTCCCATGTGCGTCCCGCGACGTCCAGCCTGGCCGAGGCCGTCGTGGTCGCCGTCGGGTCCCCGACGAGGAGCGTCGGCTCGATCGACCCGCCGGCACCCGGCCCGAGGTCCCAGACCTGGACGTCCAGGGCGAGGGCGGCTGCCGGTCCCCGGTCGACGAGGGCGGCCGGCTCGACCGCAGCCAGGAAGCCGCCCACGAAGCCGTCGCGGCGAGCGGCGACCGTCGAGGGGATGGCGCCGGTGTCGTAGGTCGGGACGAAGAGGATGACCGCAGCCGGGTCGTCGGGCACGACCAGCTCGACCGCCGCGCTGATCGTGGGCAGGCCGGAGTCCCTCGCACCCTCGATGCCCGCGAGACGGTTTGGTTCGCTGGCGAGGTCGAACCCGAGGGCGCTGCTGTTGGGTGCGTGGGGGACGACGCGCTCGACGACGAAGGCCTGGTCCGTCGGAGAGGGGTGCACGGTGACCTCGACGCCGTCGCGGTCGCTGATGGCGTTCTCGTAGGCGGCGAGCTCGCGCTGCTCCACCCGACGGAAGAGGGCCACGGCACGCGCGAGGGGGATGGTGCCCTGGTCGAAGCCGTTCTCGAGCGAGGTCGTCATCTCGCGCGTGTGGATCGGCCAGTCGTGCAGGACCGGATGCGCCAGCGCATGATCGGCTGGATGGGCCAGCGCCTGGATCGTGGCGATGTCCCGCATGGCGATCAGGGAGGACTCCAGGGCATGGAGGTCCGCGTGGAGCGCGGCCAGCATCGCGTCGGTGGCCCGATCGACCTGATCATCGTGGTCGCGGTCCATCGATGACGCCAGCGCCGCAGTCACCACCCCGGTCAGCACGAGGCCGAGCACCACCGCCAGGGTGGCTGCTCGTCGGACGACCGCTCGCTGGAGCACGTGGGACATGACGAGGATCCACTCGGCTCCCGAAACGGGAACCTGAGTCCCGCGCCAGGTCCGTGGAGGAAAAAGGTCAGGAGTGCTGCGCGGTCCTCAGGACGTCCTGGGCGGCCCGCGTGGGGCTGCGGACACCGGAACGAACCGCGTGGGCTGCCTGCTCCAGGGCCGCGGCCGAGGTCGGGTCGGCGCGGAAGGCCGCCAGTAGTCCCTCGGTCACCTGATCGTGCAGCCACTGGAGGTCCTGCTGGCGCCGCAGCACCTGCAGCTGGCCGGAGGTGGTCATGTGCTGGTGGTGCGCAGCGACCGCGTCGGCGACTTCGTCCACACCGTGCCCCTCCAGCGCCGACGTCAGCACGACCACCGGGTCCCAACCCGGATGACGACGACGCAGCAGGGCAAGCCCCTGCCTGGCGTCGGCGGCGGCCATGCGTGCGGCCGGTGCGAGGTCGCCGTCGGCCTTGGTGACCACGACGACGTCGGCGAGCTCCATCACGCCTCGCTTGATGCCCTGCAGGTCGTCCCCCGCCCCGGGCGGCAGCAGCAGCGCCATCGTGTCGATGATGCCCGCGACCGCCGTCTCGGACTGGCCGACACCCACGGTCTCGACCAGCACGTGGTCGAACCCGGCGGCCTCGCACAGCAGCAGCACCTCTCGGGTTCGTCGGGCCAGGCCACCGAGCGAATCGCCGGCGGGTGAGGGTCGGATGAACGCCTCGGGCCTGGCGGCGAGGCGCGGCATCCGGGTCTTGTCGCCCAGGATCGATCCGCCCGACTGCGTCGAGGACGGGTCGACTGCCAGCACGGCGACCCGCTGTCCGCGGTCGACGATCAGGTGCAGGCCGTAGGCCTGGAGGAACGTCGACTTCCCGGCTCCCGGCGGTCCGGAGACGCCCAGTCGGATCGCCGTCCCGGTGTGCGGCAGCACCGCATCCAGCAGGGCTGCCGCCCGGGCCCGATGGTCGGGGCGCGTCGACTCGACGAGGGTGATGGCCCGCGCCAGCGCCCGCCGGTCCCCGTCGACCAGGCGGGCTGCCAGCGTCTCGACCGACGACGGCTCAGGCATCGAGCAGGGACAGGACCTCACGTGCGGCCGTCGGGATGTTGGTCCCGGGGCCGAAGATCGCGGCCACACCTGCCTCGCGCAGCATCGCGTGGTCCTGCGGCGGGATGACGCCGCCGCAGACGACGAGGATGTCCCCGGCGTCGGCGTCGCGGAGCTCGTGGATCAGCTGCGGCACGAGGGTCTTGTGTCCGGCGGCCTGGGAGGACACCCCGATGACGTGCACGTCGTTGTCGATGGCGTCGCGGGCGGCCTCGGCAGGGGTCTGGAACAGCGGGCCGACGTCGACGTCGAAGCCGAGGTCGGCGAACGCCGTGGCGATGACCTTGGCGCCGCGGTCGTGGCCGTCCTGTCCCATCTTGACGACCAGCATGCGCGGTCGACGCCCGTGGCCCTCGGCGAAGGCCTCGACGTCGGCGACGACGGCCGCGAAGTCCTCGTCGCCCTCGTACGCCGCGCCGTAGATGCCGCTGATGGAGCGGATCGTGGCCTGGTGGCGTCCGAAGACGACCTCCATCGCGTCGCTCATCTCCCCCACGGTGGCACGGGCCCGCGCGGCCGCCACGCACAGCTCCAGCAGGTTCCCGTCACCGCGGGCACCCTCGGTCAGCGCCTCGAGCGCGGCGCGGCAGGCGTCCTCGTCACGGTCGGCGCGGAGGCGCTCCAGGCGGGCGACCTGGGCCTCGCGGACCGCGGTGTTGTCGATGTCGAGGACGTCGACCTGCTCGACGTCGTCGGGCACGTACTTGTTGACGCCGACCACGACGTCCTCGCCGCGGTCCACACGGGCCTGCCGTCGGGCGGCGGCTTCCTCGATGCGCAGCTTGGGCATGCCCGACTCCACGGCCTTGGTCATGCCGCCGAGCTCCTCGACCTCCGTGATGATCGTCCGGGCGCGGTCGGCGAGGGCATGGGTCAACGACTCGACGTAGTAGCTGCCGGCCAGCGGGTCGATCACGTTGGGGATGCCGGTCTCCTCCGACAGGATCAGCTGGGTGTTGCGAGCGATCCGGGCGGAGAAGTCCGTCGGCAGGCCGAGCGCCTCGTCGAAGGAGTTGGTGTGCAGGCTCTGTGTGCCGCCGAGGACGGCAGCCATGGCCTCGACGGCGGTGCGGACCACGTTGTTGTACGGGTCCTGCTCGGTCAGGCTCACCCCTGAGGTCTGGCAGTGGGTGCGCAGCATCCGGCTCTTGGGGTTGGCCGGCTCGAACTGCTCCATGAGCTCGCCCCACAGCAGGCGGGCAGCCCGGAGCTTGGCGACCTCCATGAAGAAGTTCATGCCGATGGCGAAGAAGAAGGACAGGCGGGGCGCGAAGGCGTCGACGTCCAGCCCGGCCGCGCGTGCCGCACGGACGTACTCCACGCCGTCGGCGAGGGTGAACGCCAGCTCCAGGTCGGCCGTCGCCCCGGCCTCCTGCATGTGGTACCCGGAGATGGAGATGGTGTTGAACCGCGGCATCTCCCGCGAGGCGTAGCCGATGATGTCGGAGATGATCCGCATCGACGGGCCCGGCGGGTAGATGTAGGTGTTGCGGACCATGAACTCCTTGAGGATGTCGTTCTGGATGGTCCCGCTGAGCTGTTCGTGCGCCACCCCCTGCTCCTCGCCGGCCACGATGTAGCAGGCCATGATCGGCAGCACGGCGCCGTTCATGGTCATCGACACGCTCATCTCGTCCAGCGGGATCCCGTCGAACAGGATCTGCATGTCGGCGACGGAGTCGATGGCCACACCCGCCTTGCCCACGTCACCGACGACGCGGGGGTGGTCGGAGTCGTACCCGCGATGGGTCGCCAGGTCGAAGGCGACGCTGAGGCCCTTCTGGCCGGCAGCCAGCGCCCGGCGGTAGAAGGCGTTGGACTCCTCGGGGGTGGAGAACCCGGCGTACTGGCGGATCGTCCACGGCCGGTTGGCGTACATGGTGGCGTACGGCCCACGGGTGTAGGGCGGGAACCCGGGGAACCCGGGGTCGGGAAGGTCGGCGACGTCGTCGGCGGTGTACAGCGGCTTGACGTCGATGCCCTCGGGGGTGCGCCACGGTCGGTCCTCGGGGGCAACCCCCTTGAACTCCTTGGTGGCCCTCTCGGTCCAGGCGGCTCGGTCCGGCATGGCATCGCTCATGATCGGACAGCGTAGAACCGACCCTGCCACCACGACGATTCGGCGGTCGTGGGCTACGGTGCCGGCCGGACTGCATGGAGGTTGAGGCACAGGATGGGGACGAGCGACGCCGAGCGTCCGTTGATCGAGCTGTACCAGATGATGCCCGGGGCCCCACGCCCCACACCGGCGGGCGGATCGATGGTGCGCAACCTGCCGAGCAAGGCGCTGCGGTTCTGCCCGCCCGTCGTCGGGGCGACGTCGCTGGGGTGGTACGTGTACCCGCCGATGGACTTCGCCCTGCGCTTCGACGGGCAGCAGACCAGCTGGCGTGATCCCGAGGGCACCTGGCACCGCGTCACCCCCGGCGAGGAGGGCATCGTCCCGTCGTGGATCGAGCACTACCGCACGCGGTATCCGGCCGAGTTCCGGGAGCAGGGGCTGGAGGAGGACACACCGGGGCTGTTCAACGCCGATCCCAACGCCCCCAACCGCGTGGAGATGTACAGCGGTGTCCTCGTGCGCACCGCCCCGGGGTGGTCGACCCTCGTGCGCGGGCCGGCCAACCTGCCCCCGCGAACCGACCACACCGTCTTCGAGGGCATCATCGAGACCGGGTGGTGGGTGTCGTTGTTGCCGACCATCATCGAGCTGACGACCCCGGGACTGGACGTGGAGTTCCGCACCCACCGGCCCCTCGCGCAGCTGCAGCTGGTCCCGCCGGAGCAGAACGGTTCCCGGGACGCAGGGACGGTCGGCACGATCGACGACGTCGACGCCGACCTGTGGGCGATGTACCGCAAGAACCGCCTGCGCCGGACCGGTGAGGACCGGCTGGGCTCCTACGTGCGCACGTCCCGCGACCTGCGCCGCGACGCCTCAGGGGCGGGCGGGGCCGTGGGCGCCGGCGGCGACACCGAGGACGACGAGGAGGGGTAGGTCGGCGCGTTGTCGTCGACCGTGCGCAGCAGGGCGATCGCCGCCACGGCGACCCCCGCGGCCGCCGCTGCGTAGCCGGCCTCGGGACCGCCACGTTCGGCGATGGCGCCGAGCGCCAGCGACCCGAGTCCCTCGGCGGCGAGGACGGCGGTGATGGCCGACGCCACCGCAGCACCCAGCAGGTCGCTGGGAGCCGAGCGGGTGAACGCGGTCTGTGCCAGCACGCCGACCCCGAGGGCCAGGCCCAGCAGCAGGTTCGCGACGGCCAGCCACACCGGGTGCCCCAGGGCGGCGGCGGCCCCCAGGGCAAGGGTGACGGCGACCGCGGCCATGCCGATGACCAGCGGTCCGGAGCGTTCCAGGTCGTCGCGGTGGCCCAGCACGACACCCCCGATGGCCGAGCCGAACGCCTGCGCTGCCAGGACCGCCGGCAGCCAGCCGCTGTCGCCGGCGACGGCAGGCGCGAGCGTCTCGGGCAGGGCGGAGACCATCGCCAGCACGATGAGCACGAGCATCAGGAACCGCAGGTGGCGGTCGTGGAGCCACAGCTTCGCCCCGACGAGCGCACCACGTCGGACGTCGAGGGCGCCCCGGCTGTGCGGCAGGGTCAGCGCCATCGCGGCAGCCACGGCGAAGGTGGCGGCGTCCAGCCCCAGCGACAGCGATGCCCCGAGGGCGACCGTCACCGCACCACCTGCAGCGAGTCCCACCGCGGCCGTGGCGTCACCGGTGGCCTTCTGGAGGGCAACCACCGGCCCGAGCAGCTCGGGGGGAAGCTCGGCCCCGGCGATCGCATGGCGCAGTGCGGCTGCGGTCGGGCGCAGGGCCCCGACGATGCCGGCGGTCACCAGCAGCGGCCAGAGGCCGCCGACGACGAGCGGCAGCAGCAGCGCCGCGGCGCCGACGGCGTACGTGGCAGCCAGTCCCCGGCTGCGTTCGAACCGGTCCAGCCAGGGGCCAAGCAGCACCGTCGCGGCAACCGCGGCACCGCCCTGGATCGCGAACAGGGCCCCGGCGCCGATGGGCGAACCGGACCGTTGGTAGGCCAGGACCACCAGGCCGGCCAGGCCGATCCAGTCGCCGAGGCCCGACACCGCGGCAGAGAGGAACAGCGCACGTGCCCGTCTGTCGACGAACACCTCCCGGTACTGCTCCACGCGTCTCCCTCGCCCCCCGGGTCACCGTCGGGTCACAAGATAGACCGTGGGTTCCGAGAATCGCGAACCCGTCGCAGGAACGGGTCCTCCTCGAGTCCGGAGTGTGCCATCACCCCTCGTGGGCCGGGACCGCCCCGGGACGAACGGGCGCGCGCACCCCGACGACCGCGCGTCAGCGCGTGCGGGCCACCGTGTTGGGGATGACGACCGGTTCGTCCAGCACCCGGTCGTCGTCGCCGAAGTCCAGCCACACCAGGGAGCGTGACACCTCCCCGACGCCCGGCTGGGTCCAGTCGCAGACCCCGTCGGGGAAGATCTCGAGCAGCTGGCCCCATTCGTCGGCGGTGAACGACACCCCCGGGTAGTCGGCCCGCTCCGGGGTGGTCAGCCGGCACTTGACGATGTCCTCGGTGGTCGGGCCACCGGCAGCGATGCGGGGGCTGCCGCCGACACGGAACACCTGCTCGCAGGCGCCGTCGCCGTCCGCCGACGCAAGGCCCGGTGCCGCCAGCGGCATGGGGGAGTAGCCAGCCGTCGTGACGACACAGCTGTCCTCGGCCTGTGCAGGACGTGCGGCCGCGACCTCGTCGGCCCACGACCCGTCGTCGGAGACCCCGCCGCTGGCGGTGCGTGCAGCTTCGATGCCGTCCAGCCACGAGGCCATCGTCGACCAGGCGTCGTTGGTCAGCAGGACGCCGGACCAGACGGCGTGGGAGGACCGCTCACCGAAGGTCTCCTGCAGCCGTTCGGCCATCATGTAGCCGCGGACCTGGTCGTGGAAGCCCAGGATCGGCACGGGGTCGGCGTACAGGTTCACGTCGATGATCGGGGCCTGGTCCATCGCGCCGCGGCCGGTGACGAAGCCGAAGCGGTACAGGTCCTCGACGAGGTCGACGTCCATGGACATGCGTGGCTGGACGTCGCCGGGTTCGGCGTGGGGGTCCTCACCCGGGTGCCACGGGCCGTAGCCCTCGTCGTCGAAGGACCCCACGTTGCGGTTGAGGTCCAGGAACCGGGCGGTGTCGATCACCCCGTCCAGCAGCGCCCGGTAGCCGTACTGCACACCGACGTTGTCGACGGGACGGCGGGCCCAGCCGGTGTCGGGGTCCACGCCCAGGTAGTGGACGAGGTTGTCCTGCAGGGTGCAGCGCTGCGTGACTCCGGGGATGTTGACCGCCCCCTCCTCGCGGCTGTACCGCAGGTCGTTGGGGATCCGGGAGCAGTCCACGTCGGCGACCAGGAGGTCGGCGAACATGTCGTCCCAGTCCTCGCAGATGCCCTGGAACTCGTGGCCGGTGATGGCGTTGCGCTGCTCCAGCGTCAGGCCGCCCGCGGTGACCGGCACCTCACGACCTATCCCGTCCTGCAGCTGTGCCTGGCCGGGCAGCAGCTGGGTGTCCAGCGCGAAGTACTGGCGCAGCAGCCGGCAGTCGGCCGGGCTCATCGCGGTGGTGATCACGTCGGGGAAGCTGACCAGCGGCAGGCCGCCGTCCTGCAGCCCGGGGTAGGAGTTCATGGTCGTGTGCTGCTGGATGGCGCCACCGGAGGCACCGTTGCCCATGATCCAGTCGAACCGACCGTAGGCCTCGATGAGGTGCTCGCGGACCATCATCATGGTCTCCGCCGACAGCACCGAGTTGCAGTGGGTGTTGAAGATCGTCATCGACGAGTGCGGGACCAGGTATCCCTGGAGGACCGCCGGGCGGAAGATCTCGGGGCCGACATCGAGCGCCTCGCCGCCGGCGTCGACACCACCGGACAGCACCTCGTTCGGCGTGTTGATGCCCTGCTGTCGGCCGATGCCGCAGGAGGCCCCCCAGTTGTAGACGACCTTGCCGTTCCACGCGTCGGGCATCGCGAAGGGGGCTTCGGGCCCACGATCGGCCGGGTCGTCGAGGATGGCCACCCGGGTGATGCCCCGGTTGATGGTGCGGGTCTCGACCCGGGCGATGGCCGGCACGACGTCGCCCTCGGTCGTGACCGTCGTCGAGAGGTCGGCGGGGTACTCGCCCCAGGGGTCCAGCAGCGGCTTCCAGTCAAGGGCCAGCCCGGCGGCCGACTCGTCGTCGGCGGCCTGCACGGGGTCGAAGTCCGTGGGGTCACCGGCGCCGGCCAGGTAATACCAGCGGACGTAGGGATCGATCGAGCAGTCGTCGTCGAGCTGGACGGGGTACGCCTTGCCGTCGGTGCCGCGGGGCTCGGGGGAGTAGTCGTGCAGGTCGGCGACGCGGCAGGCGAACGGCTCCTGGTGGGGACCGGAGAACACCGGTCCGGTGATCGGGTGGTTGTCGATCGGCAGGCTCGCCGTGCGGCTGCCGTGGACAGGGTGGGTCGCGACCACGGTGACGTCGTTGGCCCCGACGTCGAGCTCGTCGACCAGCCCGACCAGCATCGTCCGACCGGGGTTCAGCTCGTCCGGTTCGCTGGCGAAGGCGTCCGTCACGTCGACGCCGTTCGCGTGCACGGTCACCCGGTCGCCGTCGACCCCTCGGACCCCGATCAGGGCGTCACCGCCGGTGACCGTCGCGGCCCGGGTGGAGAGGACGGCCACCTCCAGCTGGCCCTCGGTGAGCGGTCCGGCCGTGCCGGTGAAGTCGTCGGCCTCCACGAGCACCCCGTCCGGGGTCTCCCCACCGGGGTCGGCCTGCGCGACTGCCGGACCCGAGAGGGTCGCGATCAACGCGAGCACGGCCAGCAGTGAGGGGACACGACGGTTTGCGATTCGGCTCATGTCGTGTGATTCGACGTCTCCGCTCTCGTGTCCTGCTGGTGTCCGTGGCGCCGGACGGCGACGTCAGGTGCGGAGGCTGTCCAGCACATCGGCGGCGTTGACTTCGTCGTCGAGGTGGCGATCGCCCGGGGAGGGGGCCACGACGGTGAAGGGATCCGTTGCGGCAGCGTCCGGATCCACCATGACGACCCGGTCCCGGCCGCGTTCCTTGGCTCGGTACAGGGCTCGGTCGGCCAGCCGGATCAGCTCGACCAGGTCGTCGTTGCCACCGCTGTGGACGAGGCCGTAGGAGGCGGAGAACGTCGGCATCTGCGCACGTTCGAGGGCTGCGGCGAGGCGGACACGGCTCCGCTGGAGCACCGCCGCCGCGGTCGCCAGGTCGGTGTCGGGCATGAGGACGAGGAACTCCTCGCCGCCGTACCGCGACACGATGTCGGCCTCGCGCATCGATCCACGGAGGGTGGCGGCGTAGAGGCGCAGCGCGCGGTCGCCCAGCTCGTGGCCGTGGGTGTCGTTCAGACGCTTGAAGTGGTCGAGGTCGGCGAGCGCCACGGCCATCGGCACCTGCTGGCGCAGGAGGTCCGCGGCCACCCCCTCCACCGAGCGTCGGTTGATGAGGCCGGTGAGCGAGTCGGTGGCGGCCTGCAGCTCGGTGCGCTCCATCACCCGCAGCAGGTCCAGCCGGCGGCCGACCGCGGTGATGGTGGTCTCCAGCGACGCGACAGTCGTCGGCGACGGCAGCTGGCCCGGGGGGCCCGGCACGTGCAGCACACCGACGGCTCGACCGGTTGCGGTCACGGGAATGCACGTCGCCGAACCGCCCCCGCCTGTCCGCAGGTGTGGACAGGCATCGACGGCTGCGGCATCGGGGAACTGCTGCACCGTGCCGCCACGGATGACCGGGCAGCTGCGTGGTTCCTCCACCGCGCAGGTGCGGGCGGTGGATCCCGAAGAGGACGAGTCGTCGAGCACGGTCTTCAGGTGGCTCTCGCTGGAGTCGGCCAGCAGCAGCGCTGCCGGCACCTCCTCCTCCAGGGTGCCCAGCACGCTGCGGAGCACGTCCAGCGTCTGTGCCTCGGTCGTCGCCATCTCCGTCCCGCGGTTGACCCGTGACTCGAACCGTTGCCGTAGGGTCTCCGCGGCGAGCTCCGCTTCGCGGCGAGCGCGTTCGTTGCTCTCGGCCTCGAGGCTTCGCCGCAGCGGGCGGACGACCAGCAGGTAGATCAACGACCCCGTGATGGCCCCCAGCAGCGCAGCCTCGATGACGAACTCGCCGAGCGGGTTCACGCGGTCCTCGAGCATCCCCTCGACGATCCGCTCGGTCGGGAAGTGGCCGACGTAGATGATCGCGACGAGGCGCAGCAGCAGCGAGGCCGTGCGATGGAGGGGTGAACGTGCCATGGCGAAGGGATCGGCAGTCCCCCCGGCCCAGTTGAGCAGGCCGGGTCCTACATCCCCCGGAGCATCGCGATGGTCGACTCCAGCACCATGTCGCCGGTGCAGCGGTCGACGGCGTAGCTGTCCTCGTAGTTGACGACCATCACGCCGCCGGCGACGAAGCCGGCGCCCTGCATGTTGGCCTCGTTCAGCTCGAACTGCTGCGGCATGTAGCCGAGCGCATCGTTGGCCTGTCCCAGCGGCATGGTCACCAGCGCGGGCGACTGCTCCTTGACGGTGTTGGTCAGGTTGGCGAACACCTCGCCGGGCGCGGCAGACAGGGCGAAGTCCTCGCCGATCCGGATCGCGCTGGCCTGCAGCTGCACGCTGGTCGGCGACGCGGACAGGCACGGGGCGGTGTCGGGGGTCTTGCCCGTCCGGATCGTGGCAGGCGTGGCGACGAAGGTCCGGTCGAAGAATCCGGGCAGGCCGAGGGCGTTCAGCGGCGCGTTGGTGACGGGCTGCTGCCAGACGGTGGCGGTCGACCGCACGTCGGTGCTTGTCAGGACATGCCCCTCGCCGACCGCAGGGATCAGGTCAGCCAGCGCCGTCGAGCCGGTGCGGCCGCTGCGGTTGCTCATGTTGCCCAGCCCCGTCATCAGGTGCATCCCGATCCCCCCGAAGCGATCCTCGAGCCGTCGGGTGAACACGCCGACCCAGTCCGCGTGGGCGGTGGCGTCGTTGTTGCCGTAGCTGGTCGGGTGTGCGGCGTAGGCCCCGACGGTGGCGATGACCTCGCCGTCCTCGGCGTCGACGGCCCGCATCCAGGCCAGCTGCTGCTCCTCCGCGGAGCGGTAGGTGTCGCGCCGCTCACTGTTGAACTGCCGTGCCCGCTCCTCGCCGACCTCGACGTGCGCCGGGACCATGCTGGCGTGGGCCTCGCGGATGGACTGCTCGATCGCGGTGTAGGCCTGGTTGAAGTACCAGTCGGGGACGAAGCCCCAGCCTCCGAGGAGGTCGACCGAGGCGTGGGAGTGGGTCGAGGCGATGACGAACGCCGACGGGTCGATGCCCAGCTCGCTCCCCAGCCGCTCGGCGATCTCGCGGGCCCCGCAGCCGACGGGCAGCTGCGAGGGCACGCACTTGTTGGCGTACTCGTACAGGAAACCCTCGGCGTCGATGACGGTGATGACCGCCTCGTCGACCCCGTCGGACAGGACGATGGTGCGTGCCCACAGGCCGTACCCGGTCTCGGGGTCGTCGTCGGCGACGTACCCGGGGTCACCGGGCCCGAGGTCCCAGTGGAGGATCGGGTTGACCGGGCCGATGCCGAAGCCGCCCTGGTACAGGCAGTCGGGGTTCTCCGGCCACGGGCTGGCCGTCGCGGTCGCCAGGTGCACGGGGTGCTCGGGGTCGCCGAAGGACTCGGTGAACGTCGACTCGCTGAGCGTCGTGCAGACGCCGGCGTTCTCCTCGCCCTGCAACCACGTGGCGCCGGGGAAGGTTGCGGCCATGCGGTCGGGATCGGGGTACAGCGACACCTTCGACGCGCCGACCAGCAGCTGCCCCTCACCCAGCGGGGCCCCGTCGACGACCTCGAAGGCGTCCGGCACACCGGTGGCGGTCCCGACGGCGGTGTCGATGTCGGGGGCGGGGGCCAGGACGGCACCTGCCCAGGCGGCGGACACGGTCAGGGCGGCGGCCAGGACCGTCACCAGCAGGCGGCGGGCGGTTCCGCCCGGACCACGGGACAGCAGTGCGTGCAGCATCAGGGGCTCCAGGAAGTTCGGCTCGCTTTCCGTTTTCGCCCTCCGAGGGCCGCGTTCCTGCTGTGGGATGTCACGAGGCCGTCGTGCTCCGTCACGAGCGCCGGCGTCGATCCGTCGATGTCGGTGGGCGGGGCCTTGCCGCCCCGGACGCCGACGTGGAGGGTTGATGACGATGGATGACGACGTGACGAGCACCTGGGCAGGGGAGCGCCCCCGGCTGCTGGGGTTGGCCTACCGGCTGACGGGCTCACGGGCAGACGCCGAGGACCTCGTGCAGGAGGCGTTCGGCAGGCTCGCGGTGGCCGATGGCGTGGACCAGCCCGCCGCATGGCTGACGACCGTCACCACCCGCCTGGCCATCGACCACCTGCGCCTGGCACGCGTCCAGCGCGAGGTCTACGTGGGCCCGTGGTTGCCCGAGCCGGTCGAGGAGGGGTTCGCCGACCCCGCGGACGACCTCGAGCTGGCCGAGTCGGTGTCGATGGCGCTGCTGCGCGTCATGGAGGCGATGACACCCGTCGAGCGCGCAGCGTTCGTCCTGCACGACGTGTTCGGGTATCCGCACCAGGAGGTCGCCGACATGCTCGGGCGCAGCCACGCGGCCATCCGGCAGGCGGCGGCGCGGGGCCGTCGGCGGATCAAGGACCAGGGGCCGCCGTTCGAACCGGACCGCACCCGGCGGCAGGAGGTCGCCGAACGGTTCCTCGCCGCAGCACGGGGCGACGACCTCGACGCGTTGATGGCGGTGCTCAGCCCCGACGTGGTGTTCCGCTCCGACGGTGGGGGTGTGGTCCATGCCGCGCGCAAGGAGCTGGTGGGGGCGCGTCGGGTCTCGGCGTTCCTCCTCGCCCTCGCTGCCGGGCGGCCCGACGGAACGGCCGAGCTGACCTGGGTCAACGCGTCCCCCGCCCTGCGCGTGTCGGCTGGCGGCGCGGTCATCTCGGTGATGGCCCTCCAGGTCGGGCCGGACGGTCGGATCGTGGAGATCAACGCGGTCCTGAACCCCGCGAAGCTCGGTGGCGTCACCTGACGGGCCGCCGCTGGTCAGTCGGAGTCGTGCCGCGGCCGCGCCGAGTCCGCGAGCGCGGTCAGGCGGCCGGGCCTGACCACCGCGGAGGGATGGGCGCCCACCGCGAGGAGGTGCCCCAGCTCGCCGAGCGCGACGTCGCGGTCGGTGGCGACGAGGAACGCGTTGCCGGGGTCCCTGAGGTTGGCGACCCCTCGGTCGGCGACGACGAAGACGGTGTCGAAGACCGCTCGGGCGGTGGCTGCCTGCGCGGCCACGACGGGGTGGGGCGGCTGGTCGACGAGGTTCACCACGTAGACGCCGTCTGGCACGAGCACCCGTCGGACGTGGTCGAGGAACTCGACCGTGGCCAGCTGCCGAGGGGTCTCCAGGCCCACGAAGGCGTCGCCCACCACCATCAGCGCCTGCCGGTCGCCGAGGCGTTCGATGCCCGCTCGCGCATCGCCGCTGCGCACCACCAGATCCGGCTGGTCGCGCAGGCCGAGCTGCTCGCGGGCCACCCGGATCACCGCCCTGGACCGCTCCATGACCAGCTGCGTGTCGGCGGGCCGACCGGCCGCTCGCGCCCGGGCCAGCAGCGCACGTGGCAGCGCGAACGCCCCACCGCCCAGGTGCACGATCGTGCCGGGTTCGCCGCCGGTGTCGGGGCGCAACACCTCCACGAGGCGACCGAGGCGGTCCAGGTAGCCGAGCGCCAGATGCGTCGGGTCACCGGTGTCGACGGCCCCGTGGACGTGCTGGTCGATGGCCAGCAGCGACACCCGGGGTCGGGTGGGGTCGTCGGCGACGCGAACGACGCCGACGCCGGTGGCCACGCCGACCGGCGGTGCCGTCGTGGACTCCTGCTCGGCCCGGCGGCGGCGTTGTCGTCCCACGGTCGGCTACTGCTGCTGCGCGGCAGCCCGGTCGCCCGGCCCGCCCGTCGACGGGCCGCCGGGTCGGCCCGTCTGGACCTGCTGCGGCTGGGCAGGACGGATCCGGGCACGTTCGCCACCGCACGGCTCACCCGGATGGGGTCGGCCGCACCGGTCGCACGAGGTCTCCTCCCGGCTGGTCATCGCCACGACGCTACCCGCCCGCCGACGGTCTCGGACCCCGTGCGGAGGCAAGGAAGTCGTCACACTCTTCCTGCCTCCTGTGGCCGAAGATGCTTTCATGTCGACCATCACCATGAACGCATCGACTCACGCGCCGTCCGACTCCTCCGCCAGCATCCTCGTCGTCGAGGACGACAAGACCGTGGCCGAGGTGGTCTCGCGCTACCTCGTGCGTGAGGGGTTCGCGGTGGAGCACGTGGCCGACGGCGGTGTGGCGCTGGCCCGTGTGCAGGACCGCATGCCGGACCTGATCGTGCTGGACCTGATGCTGCCCGGCGTGGACGGTCGTGAGGTCTGTCGCCGGGTCCGTGCGGTCAGCGACGTGCCGATCATCATGCTGACCGCCCTGGGCGAGACCGGTGACCGGATCGCCGGGCTCGAGCTCGGGGCCGACGACTACCTGGCCAAGCCGTTCAGCCCCCGTGAGCTCGTCGCTCGGGTGAAGAACGTGCTGAAGCGGTCGGGCAGCGGTGACGGTCGGTCCGACAACAGCTCGCAGCTGGAGGTCGGTGGCATCCGCCTGGACCGCAAGTCCCGCGAGGTCGAGATCGAGGGTCGCAGCGTCGACCTGACCCAGCGCGAGTTCGACCTGCTGGCCTTCCTGATGGAGCACCCCAAGGAGGTCTTCCGCCGCGAGGTGCTGCTCGAGCACGTCTGGGGCTACACCTTCGGGGACACCTCCACCGTGACGGTGCACGTGCGTCGGCTGCGCGAGAAGATCGAGCCCGACCCGTCCAACCCCACGTTCGTGCAGACCGTGTGGGGTGTGGGGTACAAGTTCGGACCATGAGTCCCGCCGACCAGCCGACGCCGAGCACGGTCAGGAGCTCTCGCACGTCGGCGGTCGTCGCCGGTGTCGTCGGCCTGATCGTCGTGGTCGGCATCGCCTCGGCGCTGGGCAAGCCCGCCGCCGACACGATCGAGCTGATCATGATCGCGGGAGGGGCCGCGCTCATCACCGGGGCACTCGGAGGACTGGCACTGCACCTGCTCCGCGGGCGCTCGTTCTCCGCCCAGGTCGTGGTCGTGGCGCTCACCTCGACCGCCGCGGTCACCGCCGGGTCGTTGGCGGCCGGCAACGCGATGTTCCTGGAGACCCGTGACCTGCAGACCCTCGCCGTCGTCGTGCCGGTGGGGGCGGTCGTCGCGATCGTCGCTGCCCTCCTGCTGGGCGAACGCGTCGGGGCGGCCAGCCGATCCCTCGGCGAGGCAGCCCGACGCCTCGGCGACCTCGAGCACGCCCTGGACCCCGAGGAACACGGCGTCATGCCGGAGTCGATGATCCGCGAGTTCGCCCGGCTCGCCGAGCAGCTGGAGGCCACCCGGCACGAGCTGGAGATGTCCCGCGAACGCGAGCAGGCCACCGACCGGGCACGTCGCGAGCTGGTGAGCTGGGTGTCCCACGACCTGCGCACGCCGCTGGCGGGCATCCGTGCCATCACCGAGCTGCTCGAGGACGACATCGTCGACGACCCCGAGGAGATCCGCGGCTACTACGGCACGCTCCGCCGCGAGGCCGACAAGCTCTCGGCCCTCGTCGGTGACCTGTTCGAGGTCTCCAAGATCGAAGCCGGCGCGCTGCGCCTGGACTACACCGACGTCAACCTGGGTGACCTCGTGAGCGACACCCTGGCCGCCGCGATCCCCGTCGCCGAGCAGCGACACATCCGGGTGTACGGGCGGGTCGCGGACCCCGAGGCCAGCATCGAGGCGTCGCTGCCGGAGGTCTCCCGGGTGCTGCGCAACCTCGTCTCCAACGCCATCCGCGAGTCAGCCGACGGCGGTGCGGTCCTCGTCGAGGCCGGCATCGACACGGCCTGGGAACAGGACTGCGGCTTCCTGGCCGTCCAGGACACCTGCGGCGGCATCCCCCAGGACGTCATCGACCGGGTCTTCGACGCGTCCTACCGGGGTGAGTCCGCCCGCACGCCCCGACACGACGGCGGGGCCGGGCTCGGGCTGGCGATCGCCAAGGGCTTCGTCGAAGCGCACGGCGGGACGATCAGCGTCGGCAACGTGGCCGACGGCTGCCGTTTCTACGTCCGCTTGCCTGCCCGTCGGCCCGACGCCGAGCAGCCGCCCGCCCCCGAGCACCCCATGCCGCCGATCCCGCTCGGCCAGCCCGCGCCCCCGCTCAGCGACCGGAACGTGACACCGGCAGGACCACCCCAGGGTTGAGGATGCCGGCCGGGTCCAGCGCCCGGCGGATCCGGCGCAGGGCCTCGACCTCCTCGGCGGTCCGGGTCAGGTGCAGGTGGGCGACCTTGGCCACCCCGACCCCGTGTTCGGACGCGATGGAGCCGCGGTGCTCGGCCACCAGACGCAGCACCGCA
The DNA here is from genome assembly GCF_003073135.1 of Euzebya rosea. Classification (NCBI taxonomy): domain Bacteria; kingdom Bacillati; phylum Actinomycetota; class Nitriliruptoria; order Euzebyales; family Euzebyaceae; genus Euzebya; species Euzebya rosea. The sequence continues at coordinate 50,673 of NZ_PGDQ01000016.1, read as the reverse complement.
ACCTCGTTGGCGGCCGTTGCCTCCTCGCCCAGCAGGTTCACGTGCAGGTTGCCCTCGGCGAGGTGGCCGAAGCAGACGGCGGCGGGAACGATCGCGTCGAGACGGTCCAGGAAGGCCGTCAAGCGGCCCAGCGGGACGGTGACGTCGAGCTTGATCGGCACCCCCCGTGCGTTGATGGCCTCGGTGTGGCGCTCGCGCAGCTGCCAGAGCCGGCGGGCGTCGGCGGCGTCCTGCGCCAGCGCCGTCGGTCGATCGCCGACCGCATCGACCAGCTGCGCCGATCCGGCATCGTCCCCGCCGTCGTCCCCTGCTCCCTCGACCTCGACCAGCACCAGCCACGGGGGAACCGGATCGATCGGGACGGACGTACCGGTGTGCTGGGCGACCATCGCGACGCCGGCTCCCCGCATGACCTCCACCGCCAGCGGACGGGCACGCCTGACCCCCGCCAGCAGCTCGAGGGCGTCGTCGACGGTGGCGCAGCCGATGACGGCGACGGTGGTGCGGGTGGGTCGGGGGACCAGGCGCAGGATCACCGACGTGATGACGGCCAGGATGCCCTCGCTGCCCGTCAGCAGCTGTCCCAGGTCGGGCCCGGCGTTGTCCTTGACCAGCCCGGCCATGTGCCGCACGACGGTGCCGTCGGACAGCACGGCTTCCACACCCAGGACCTGCTGGCGCATCGAGCCGTGGGCGACGACGTGGATCCCGCCGGCGTTGGTGGCCACCATCCCCCCGATCGTGGCGCTGTCGCGGGCCGCGAGGTCCACCCCGAGGGCCAGGCCGTGGCCAGCGACGGCCTGCTGGACCGCGGCGGCGGTGACCCCTGCGCCCACGGTGATCGACGGGGTGTGGGGGTCGACCGGACCGACGGTGTCGAGGCGACGCAGCGACAGGACCAGCTCACCATCGCGTGGCACACCGCCGCCGACGAGTCCGGTGTTGCCGCCCTGGGGCACGACCGGGACCCCCGCATCACTGCAGATGCGCAGCGTCGCGGCGACCTGATCGGTGTCGGCAGGCCGGACGACCGCGCGGGTGGGGCCGCCGAACCGGCCGGTCCAGTCGAGGCGATAGCCGGCCGTGGCGTGGTCGTCGGTCAGGACGTGGGCGTGGCCGACCACGTCCTGCAGGGCCTCGAGGAGGCCGTCCCCGCCTGGCGTCGGGCCGGCCGCCGGCATCAGCGGTCGTGGTGGGCGGCCAGCGAGATGCTCCAGTGGCGACCGGGCACGACGGCGCCGGCCGAGGGGTCGCTGGCGATGCTGATGTGGCCCGAGGTGTCGTCGATCAGGCTGGGCAGCCGACGCAGTCCGCAGCGGCGGGCCCACTCGGCGACCTGGCTGCCCTCGGTGGCAAGGAGGGTCGCGGCGACGGCGCTGCTGGAGGCCTCCAGCGCCGTGCCGAGGACCCCGGCGGCGTGGTCGGCGTCGATGGCCTGCCAGTGCAGGATCTGGAGGAACTCGGCCCCGAAGTACCGGTCGGGCCGCACGGCGATGGCGGCGGTGATCCTGCCGTGGCCGTCCGTGGCGACGTACCGGTCGTAGGTGTGGACGGGGTTGTCCAGGAAGCGCCAGCGCCACCACGTGGCGTCGCACAGCGGACCGTCGTCCTGCGCCGACCGGGCGAGGTCGTCGAGGCCGTCCGGGATGCCCTCCATCGGCTGGCCGGTGCCCAGCGGACGGGGCCCGAAGGCCACACGGGTCATCGTGGCCGCGAGCGGTCGGGGGACCCGGCCCAGGTCGCGGAAGTCGTCGTCGATCGGACGGAACCAGCGCTGGGCGCGGTCCCGCTGGGTGACGCCGGCGCCCTCCAGCCCGGGTACGGCGGCGGCGGTGGGCAGCGCCACGAGCAGGTCGACGTCGCGACCGAGGTGTTGCCGCTGGCGGCGGGCAAGGCTGCCGAACAGGCCGCGACCCCGGTAGGCCCGGGTCGTCACCGCGTGGGCGGTCCGTCCGACGCGGACCTCGTGCCCCTCGACGAGGCCGGGAAGCCGGTACATCCCCGCGTGGGCGACGATCTCGCCGTCCTGCTCCCACAGCACGTTGGCCGGCGGCCCCCACGGGTTGTCCCAGTACAGCCAGTCGTGTGCGGCCGGGTCGGCAAGCACCGGCGGGGCATGGTGGGCCTCGCCTGCGGTCTGCGCCGCGGCCTCGGCCAGCAGGGCGCAGACGGCATCGCGATCCTCCGGCGTTGCGTCTCGCAGTCGGAGTCCTGGTGGAGCGGGGGCGTCCATGCCGGTGGGAGTCTAGCCAGCCGTGTCGGGTCGGGGAATCCGGTCGATCAGGCGGGCTTGCGAGCCACGAGGATCAGGTTGGCCCCGATCCGCGACAGCCACGAGAGGGGGAGGTGCGTCTCCGCCGCGTGGCTCAGGCGCATGGACACGCGTGGGGGCAGCAGTGGCTTCTTGGCGACCTGCAGCGGGCCGACCCCGTGGCCGAGGATCCCGACCGTCTCGAGTCCGGCACGCCGGGCGTAGCCCTCGAGCTGGCTCCGCGAGATGTACTGCCGCGGGTACCCCGTCGGTGGCGGGCCGAACACACCCATGGCCACGCCGATGGGGTCCAGCGCGAACGCGATCCGGTACGGGTTGGGGGAGGTCACGACGACGTGGCCGCCCGGACGGGTCACCCGTGCGTACTCCTCGACCGCCTCACCGGGGTCGGTCAGGTACTCGATGGCACCCAGGCCCGAGACCCAGTCGAAGGTGTCGTCCTCGTAGGGCAGGTCGCGCATGTCCGCGGTGCGGATGTCGGCGGTCCGGCCGGCCTCGGCGAAGGTCGCCGTGGTGGCCTCGACCATGCCCTCGGAGATGTCGACGGCGCTGACGTCGTAGCCGCGTTCGGCCATGGCAAGCGCCATCTGGCCGGCACCGCAGCCGACGTCGAGGGCGCGCCCGGGCGCCTCGTCGACCGGACCGAGGTGATCGACGGCTTCCAGGCAACGGTCCATGCGTCGCTGGATGACGTGGTCGTGGAAGGTCTGGCCGGAGTAGATCGTCTGCCACTGAGCGACACGGTCGTCGTAGTTCCGACGGACCTTGTCGACGTGTGCGTCGGCTTGGGTGCTCACACCGTCACGGTAGCCGCTCGACCGCGGGGGCTGTCCTCGTCCCGTCGGCCGATCCTCGTTCAGGGGTGGCGGATCACGCCGGGTCGGCGAGGGCGACCGTCATGTCGTCCTCGTCGGCGGCGTCCGGATGCGCCTCGACGTACAGCGACCAGCGCCAGCGGGCGAACGCGGCGTAGCCGAGCTCGGCCACCAGCTCGAACAGGCGGGTGGCACCGACCAGCATCAGGACCGGACCGCCGCCGATGACGGGCGCCAGGGCCAGCGCCGTCACGCCCTCCCGGGGGCCGAGGCCGCCCGGCGCGAACACGGCGACCGCACCGATCAGGTGCCCGAGCGCGAAGGCGCCGGTCACCCGCAGGATGTCGTCCAGCGACCCACCGACCCCGACGTAGAGCGCGAGGAACCCGGCGAGGCGCACCAGCGCGTTGCCGGTGTAGAGCAGCGTCAGGTGCATCGTCTGGCGGCGCGAGATGTCCACGTCGCCGGCCCTGCCCAGCTGCTCGATCCTGTTGAGCACCGGCAGCCTGGAGGCCAGCACCGCGAGCTGCACGAACGACCGTGGGGACACCACGGCGAGGGCGATGACCAGGCCGGGCAGCACCGCGAACCATGCCGCCCAGGTCAGCCCGGTCTCGGGCAGCCACCACGGGATCGTCGCGGCGGCCAGCAGGCCGTTGATGCACGTGTACCAGACGACCTCGAGCAGGGTCGTGATCGCCCCCATCGACGCCGTCATGCCGTGACGCCGGGCCACCACGGCGCGGCTGGCCACCTGCGCCATCGCCATCGCGTAGCGGGCCAGCTGGCTCTTGGACCACACCCACCGGCCGAGCTTCCGGTCGATGTGTCCGTGTCCGAGGTGGACCAGCGCCAGCCACGCCCGGACGAGGATCTCGTTGGCGACCACGAACAGGACGACCGTGAGCACGATCGACGTCGCCGTCGGCCACGGCACCCCCGCGTCGGCCACGGTGGTGAACCGGCCTCGCAGCACCAGCGCCACCACCACGAACACCCCGAGGGACACGGCCCAGCGGAGGACGAACCGGACGGCCGGCGACAACGTCGGCAGGGAGGGAAGGCGCACGGCGGTCATGGTACGGGCCGCCCGACGTCCGGCCCGCTCGTCAGAGGAGGCGCTGCTGGCGGATCGCGAGGACGCTGGGCAACATGCGTGCCAGGTCGGCGATGCGGCGGGCGCCCTCGCGGAGGTCGGCCACGCTGAGGTCGTGGCCGAGGTCGGTCTCGACCAGGATCTGCCCGCCGGTGATGAACACCCGTGCATGCCGGACGTCGGCGTTCAGCCCGTTGATGGTGTTCAGCAGCAGGCCGTCGTCCTCCTCGCCCTCGCCGAGGACCGCGAAGACCTGGACCACCGGGGGTTCGCCGTCGGCCACCCGCAGGAACAGCCGCTGCTCCTCGAACCGCATCGGCAGGTCACCGTCGGCGTCGGGGCCCGCGTCGCCCTGGCCGAAGTCGTCCTCCAGCCAGAGCTGCAGGCGGGTCTGCAGCTCGGAGGTGGTGGGGAAGGGGCGGAACCGCGCCACGCCGCCCGTCCAGCCGGCTTGGCGCATGACCAACCAGCTGGCCTCCTGGATCGGCAGGAACAGCTCGATCTCGGGATCCGTGGCCGTCTGCAGCAGCCGTTCGAGCACCCCCAGCGGCACGGTCATGCGTGCGGCTCCCTCGACCTCGGCGTCCACGAACGCCTCGGCCCGGCCGACGCCCGGCCAGTCGACCCGGACCCCCACCCGACCGGACTCGGCGATGAACCAGGCCAGCGGCGGCGGGTAGTCGGGGCCGAGCTCCAGGCCGCCGGGCACCGTGCGGATCTGCTCGACCACGGCCAGCAGCGCGACGGTGGAGGTCCTGGCCCGGGCGTGGGTGTCGGTGCGGAGCGTGTCGGCGACGTCGGGGTAGAAGCCGACACCCGCCGGCTGGACGACGCGCATCGGCCCGACCGTCAGCTCCACCGCGCCGGTGCACAGGCCGTCCTCGTCCGGAGCGGGCAGCGACAGCCGCACGCTGTCGACCTCCAGCTCGCTGACCAACGACGGCATGGGCAGCAGGCGAGGGGACAGCAGCGCCCTCGGCATCGGCCCGCCCTCGACCGTGTCGAGCATCACGTAGACGTTGCTGCTGCCGCCGATCCACCGACGCCGGCCGGCGTGGGAGGTCAGCAGCACGTGGCCGAGCGGCCAGCCCTCGTCGTCGTCGCAGAAGGTCGACACCCGCTGCGCGACGTCCACGAGCTCGTCGACGTCCAGGTGCAGGTCAACGGGAGGCATGGTCACCCAGTGTGCACGGTTGCGCTCCGCCCGAGGGCTCCGACGTGGACCACAACACGGACTCCCCCGGCCGTACGGTGTACGGTCAGACGTCGATGCCTGCTCGTGACACCTCCTCCCGCCCGACGTCCCGGCCCACCCGGCCGGCGTTGTCACGGGAGCGGGTCCTCCGGGCAGCCGTCGCCCTCGCCGACGCCCACGGGATCGACGCGGTCACGATGCGGCGGCTGGCCGAGGCCGTCGACGTCAAGCCGATGTCGCTGTACCACCACCTGGCCAACAAGGACGAGGTGGTGGACGGCATGGTCGACGCGGTCTTCGCCGAGATCGAGCTGCCGCCCGCGGAGCTCGGCTGGGAGGAGGCGGCTCGGCTTCGGGCGCGATCGGCCCGTCGCGTCCTGTCCGCCCACCCATGGGCCGTCCCGCTGCTGGAGTCCAGGCGGTCACCCGGCCCGGCCACGCTGCGCCACCACGACGCCGTGATCGGTGCCTACCGTCGGGACGGCTTCGACGTCGCCATGGCTGCCCGCGCCGTCTCGGTCGTCGACGCCTACGTCTACGGGTTCGTGCTGACCGAGGCGGCCCTGCCGTTCGACGCCACCGACGGTGAGCAGGTCAGCAAGGACGTCGAGGAGATCATGGCGCCCATGGACGGCGACGCCCACCCCCACCTCGCCGAGCTGGTCACGGCCCACGTCCTGCAACCCGGGTACAGCTTCGCCGCGGAGTTCGAATGGGGCCTTGACCTGATCCTCGACGGCCTCCGGCGACGGGTCCCGCCCGGCAGCTGACCCCGCCGACACCGCAGTGGGCCGCGAAGTGGCCCGCGTTTCGGCCCCTGCAGCGAGTGGACCGACCGATCAGTATGGGACCGGGCGGATCCGCGCACGCCGATGCGGGTCCGCTCGTTGCCGCCGAGGACGACGAAAGGTCGGTGCGTTGAGCGCGAACCAAGCTGCCGTGGTGCAGCGTGCCGAGATGGGCGGGGCCCATCTGGCCGGCGCTGGCTGGCGCCTGATCGTCCGCCAGCTCAGGCGCGCCCCCAAGCAGTTCGCGCTGGGCATGGTGGGCACCACGTTCTACGCCGGGGCCACCGTCGTGTCGTCGGTCGTCATCGGCTGGGTCACCGACACCGTGCTGTTCCCGGCCGTGGAGGCGGGCTCGATCGGCACCGCGTCGTTGGCCGTCGCCGCGATCGCCGTCATCGGGGTGTCCATGGTCCGGGCCGTCGGCATCGCGCTGCGCCGGGGGGGCGCCTACGCCGCGCAGTTCCGCCTGCAGCAACGCGACCGGCGCGAGGTCACCGACCGGTACCTCGAGCTGCCGATCGCTTGGCACCGCCGGCACCCGACCGGACAGCTGCTGGCCAACGTCAACGACGACGTCGAGGCCGCGTCCTTCATCGCCGCCCCGCTGCCGATGGCCGTCGGCGTGATCGTCATGCTGGTCGTCACCGCGGCCCTGCTGGTGTCCACCGACCCCTTCCTGGCCTTCGTCGGGTTCGCCGTCGGTCCGTTGCTCGGGGTCGCCAACTACGTCTACCAACGGAAGATGCGCGTCGTCGCGGCCGACGCACAGCGGCTGCGCGCCCGGGTCTCGGAGACCGCGCACGAGTCCTTCGACGCCGCCCTGGTCGTCAAGACCCTGGGTCGCGAGGACGCCGAGGTCGAGCGCTTCGGCGTCCGTAGCGATGCCCTGCGGGACCGGATGATCGAGGTCGGCAGGCTCCGTGCGGTCTTCGATCCCGTGATGGAGGCCCTCCCGAGCATCGGCATCCTCCTCGTCCTCTTCGTCGGCGCCCAGCGCGCGGCCAGCGGCGACATCACGGCCGGCGACCTTGTCACCTTCGCCTACCTCTTCCGCCTGGTGGCCCTGCCGATGCGGGTCTTCGGCTGGCTGCTGGGCGAGCTGCCCCGGGCCGTGGTCGGCATGGAGCGGATCGACGCCGTGCTCGACACGACCGACCGGGTCGACTACGGGACCGACGTCCCCGGTCAGTCCGCTGACGCGGCCGGTGCCCGTGCCACCGTCCGAGGCGTGGCCTACCGCCATCCCGACGGGGCCTACCAGGACCTCTCGAACGCCGCCGTCGTCGAACCGATCGACGCCCCCACGACGACCGAGGGACAGCAGGAGGTCGTGGACCAGACGCGTGGCCTTCGGACGATCGACCTCGACGTCCCCGCCGGGTCCACCGTGGCCGTCGTCGGCCCGACCGGGTCGGGCAAGACCACCATCGCCCACCTGCTGGCACGCCTGTTCGACCCCGACGAGGGACGGATCACGCTGGACGACCGACCCCTCGCCGACCTCCAGCGTGCCGCCCTGGCCGACAACGTCGCCCTGGTCTTCCAGGAGGCGTTTCTCTTCGACGACGACGTCATCGGCAACCTCACCCTCGGGGAACCGGTGGCCGAGGACGACGTCCGCTGGGCCGCCGAGCTGGCCCAGGCCGACGGCTTCATCACCGACCTGCCGGACGGCTACCGCACCCAGCTCGGGGAGCGGGGCGCCTCGTTGTCGGGTGGGCAGCGGCAGCGGATCGCCCTGGCCCGCGCGCTGCTGCGCCGACCCCGCCTGCTGGTCCTCGACGACGCCACGTCGGCGGTCGACCCCAGCGTGGAGTCCGCGATCCTGCGTGGCCTGTCGGCGCTGGACACCACCGTCGTGCTGGTCGCCTACCGCCGATCCTCCATCGCCCTCGCCGACGAGGTCGTCTACGTCGAGGCCGGCCGCGTCGCAGGCCGCGGCAGCCACGACGAGCTGTACGCCAGCCAGCCCGGCTACCGGGCCCTGATCGACGCGTATGACACCGGCAAGCCGGTCCCGGCCGACACCGGCACGCCCACCCCCAGCGAGAGCGGGGCAACCCGATGAGCACCGACACGACGACTCGCGACACGCCGGCCGAGGCAGACCAGCTCGGCGCGATGGAGACGGTCCGGCGCGGTCTGGCGCTGTCGCCGGAGCTGCGTGTGGGACTCGGCGTCACCGGCCTGCTGGCGCTCGGCTCGACCGCCGGGCGCGTCGTCGTTCCCGTCCTGGTCCAGCAGGTGCTCGACCGCGGGTTCGACGTGTCGCAGGGTACCGTCGACATGGGCATCGTCACCCGGCTGGTGCTGTTCGGCGCGCTTGCCGTCGCCCTCACCGCGCTGGCCACCGGCGTGATGAACCTGCGGCTTGCGGTCGTGGCCGAGCAGGCCCTGTCCAACCTCCGCCAGCGCGCGTTCGCCCACATCCACGACCTTTCGATGCTGCACCAGGCCAGCGAGCAGCGCGGCGTGCTGGTCGCCCGCGTCACCACCGACATCGACCAGATCTCCCGCTTCATGCAGTGGGCCGGCCTGCAGCTGATCATCAACTTCGGCCAGGCCACCCTCGCCCTGACCGTGATGCTCGTCCTGACTTGGCAGCTGGCCCTCGTCGTCGTGGTCCTCGTGCCGGTCATCGCCGTGGTCATCAAGGCGTTCCAGGGTCGGCTGGACGCCGCCTACCTGGAGGTCCGTCGCCGCGTCGGCCGGCTGCTCGGCACGCTGGCCGAGACCGTCGTCGGCGCACAGGTCATCCGCGCCTACGGCATGGAGGACCGGGTTCGCGAACGCCTCGACGACGCCATCTCCGACCATCGGGAGGCCTCGCTGAAGGCCGGCTGGTTGTCGGCGACCTTCTCCGGTGTCGGCGAGCTGCTGAGCTCGCTCGTCATCGCCGGAGTGCTGGTCGTCGGTGCCGTGCTGGCCGTCAACGACGTCACGACCGTCGGCCGGGTCGTGGCGTTCCTCTTCCTCGCCCAGCTGTTCGTCGAGCCCGTGCAGGCGTTCGGCGAAGCCGTCAACGAAGCCCAGAACGCCATCGCCGGCTGGCGACGCGTGATCGAGGTCCTCGACACCGACCCCGACGTCGCCGACCCCGGTGACGACGGCGTCGACCTGCCCGACGAACCGCTCGGCATCCGCTTCGACCACGTCGACTTCGCCTATCCGCCGGCCGACGGCGACCAGCCGACCAAGGTCCTGTTCGACGTCGACGTCACCATCGAGCCCCGGACCCGCATCGCCGTCGTCGGCGAGACCGGGTCGGGCAAGACGACCTTCGCCAAGCTGCTGACCCGGCTGATGGACCCGACGGGCGGTGCCGTCCTCCTGGGTGGCGTGCCCCTGCACGACGTCCGGTTCCGCAGCCTCCGGTCTCGCGTCGTCATGGTCCCCCAGGACGGGATGTTGTTCGCCGGCACGATCACCGAGAACGTGCTCATGGGGGATGGCGACCTGGCCGTCGCACAGGTCCGCCGGGCCTTCGACGAGCTTGGCCTGGGCGACTGGGTCGCCAGCCTCCCGCAGGGCCTCGAGACCCCTGTCGGCGAACGCGGAGACGCCCTCTCGGCCGGGGAACGCCAGCTGGTCGCGCTGGCCCGCGCCTACCTCGCCGATCCCGACGTGCTGGTCCTGGACGAAGCAACCTCGGCCGTCGACCCGGCCGCGGAGATGCGGCTGCAGCGGGCCCTCGCCGGCCTGACCGCCGGGCGGACGACGGTGACGATCGCCCACCGGCTGTCCACCGCCGAGCAGGCCGACCGCGTGCTCGTGTTCGACGCCGGACGCATCGTCGAGGACGGGCCACACGCCGACCTGGTCGAGGCCGGGGGGTTGTACAGCCGCATGCACGGGGCGTGGGAGGCCGGCACCTCCAGCGCACGCTCCGCCTGAGCACCCCGGAAGGCGGGCGAACCGGCCGGGTTGGCGGGCTGGCACCCGGCGCTATCCTCTGGTCCAGCGGCGTTGATCCGGCCATCACCGGGGAGCCACCGGAAGAACGGTCGGGCGGTCCAAGCGGACCCCTCGGCCAAGTAGAACCGGTCGGGCAGGCCCGTCACAGCCGTCAACGAGTGGTCGCCGTCCGCCGGTGACAAACGAGGTGGTACCGCGGAGGCCGACGAGCGCGTCGGCCCTCGTCCTCGGCACAGCTCCGATGCCCCGAGGACCCACGCCGTGACCGCTTCCGTACCCCAGACCACCCGTGCCGCCTACCCCCGTCACGGCGGCACCGTGCCCGCCGCGCCCTCCTTCCCCGAGATCGAGACGGCCGTGCTGCGCTACTGGGCCGACGACGCCACCTTCGAGGCGTCGGTCGACGCACGTCCAGCCGGCGCCAACGGGGACAACGAGTACGTCTTCTACGACGGCCCGCCGTTCGCCAACGGCCTGCCGCACTACGGCCACCTGCTGACCGGCTACGTGAAGGACGTCGTGCCGCGGTTCCGCACGATGACCGGTCGGCGGGTCGAGCGTCGGTTCGGCTGGGACTGCCACGGGCTGCCCGCCGAGGTCGAAGCCGAGAAGCAGCTCGGGATCAGCCACAAGTCCGAGATCGAGGACATGGGCATCGAGGTCTTCAACGACGCCTGCCGCACCTCGGTCCTGCGCTACACCGACGAGTGGGAGCAGTACGTCACCCGGCAGGCTCGCTGGGTCGACTTCGAGGGCGACTACAAGACCCTCGACACCGACTACATGGAGTCGGTGATGTGGGCGTTCAAGGCCCTTCACGACAAGGGCCTGATCTACGAGGGCTTCCGGGTCCTCGCCTACTGCTGGCGCTGCGAGACCCCGCTGTCCAACACCGAGACCCGGATGGACGACACCTACCGCCAGCGCCAGGACCCGGCGGTCACCGTCGGGCTGCGCCTGGCCGAGGTCGGTGACGCGCTCGACAACGCGCTGGCGCTGATCTGGACCACCACGCCGTGGACCCTTCCCTCCAACCTGGCCGCCGCCGTCCACCCCGACCTGGACTACGTCGTCGTGCAGCCGACCGAGGGCGACTTCGCAGGACAGAAGCTGGTGCTCGCCGAGGCCGCCGTCGCCCGCTACGCCCGGGAGCTCGGGGAGGAGCCACCGGTTGTCGCACGCCTGACCGGCACCGACCTGCTCGGCCGCCGCTACACCCCGCCCTTCGACTACTTCGCGGGCGCGGAGAACGCCCACCAGGTCCTCGCGGCCGACTACGTCTCGGCCGAGGACGGCACCGGTCTGGTCCACATCGCCCCCGCGTTCGGTGAGGACGACAAGCTCGTCACCGACGCCGCCGGGATCACCCCGGTCGTGCCGGTCGACTCCCAGGGCCTGTTCACCGCCGAGGTCGCCGACTTCGCCGGCATGCACGTCTTCGAGGCCAACACCCCCATCACCCGGGCCCTGCGCGACGCCGGCCTGCTGGTCCGCCACGAGACCTACGAGCACCCCTACCCGCACTGCTGGCGGTGTGACAACCCGCTGATCTACCGGGCGGTCTCGTCGTGGTTCGTGGAGGTCACGAAGATCCGCGACCGCATGGTCGAGCTGAACCAGCAGATCGACTGGGTGCCCGGCCACATCAAGGACGGCTCGTTCGGCCAGTGGCTCGCCGGCGCCCGCGACTGGTCGATCAGCCGCAACCGCTACTGGGGCTCCCCGATCCCCGTGTGGCAGTCCGACGACCCGCGCTACCCCCGCACCGACGTCTACGGCTCGCTGGACGAGCTCGAGGCCGACTTCGGCGTCCGCCTGACCGACCTCCACCGGCCGGCGATCGACAAGCTGACCCGCCCCAACCCCGACGACCCGACGGGCCGGTCCACGATGCGCCGGGTCCCCGAGGTGCTGGACTGCTGGTTCGAGTCCGGCTCGATGCCGTTCGCCCAGGTCCACTACCCCTTCGAGAACGCCGAATGGTTCGAGGACCACTACCCGGGCGACTTCATCGTCGAGTACAACGGCCAGACCCGCGGCTGGTTCTACACCCTCCACGTCCTGGCCACGGCGCTGTTCGACCGCCCGGCGTTCACGACCTGCCTCGCCCACGGGATCCTGCTGGGCGACGACGGCCGCAAGATGAGCAAGTCGCTGAAGAACTACCCTGACGTGCGCGAGGTGTTCGACCGGGACGGCGCCGACGCGATGCGCTGGTTCCTGATGTCCTCACCGGTCCTGCGGGGCGGCAACCTGATCGTGACCGAGCAGGGCATCCGCGACTCGGTCCGGCAGGTCCTGCTGCCGCTGTGGAACACCTGGTACTTCCTGCAGCTGTACGCCGGCGCGGCCGGGACGGCGGGTTCGACGTCGACGGCGTCCACCGACGTGCTGGACCGCTACGTCATGGCCCGCGTCCGCGAGGCCGTCGAGGGGATGACCAGCGCACTTGAGTCGGGTGACATCGCCGGGGCCACGGCCACGTTCGGCGACACCCTCGACAGCGTGACCAACTGGTACGTGCGTCGCTCCCGTGACCGGTTCTGGAACGCCGAGACGCCGGAGGGGCAGGCCGCCGTCGACACCCTCCACACGGTGCTGGAGGTGCTGTGCCGGCTGGCGGCGCCGCTGCTGCCGCTGGTCGCCGAGGAGGTGTGGCGTGGCCTGACCGGCGAACGGTCGGTCCACCTCACCGACTGGCCGACCCCCGACGAGCTGCCCGCCGACCACGACCTGGTCGCCGGCATGGACGGGATCCGCGCGGCCGCGTCGGCCGTGCTGGCCCTGCGGACCGCCGCGGGCCTGCGGGTGCGGCTGCCGCTGTCGAGCCTGACCGTGGCCGTCGAGGACCCCGCGGCGCTGGAGCCCTACGTCGGCCTGCTGGCCGACGAGGTCAACGTCAAGGACGTCCGCCTGGTGTCCATCGCCGAGGCCGAGGCCGCCGGCGTCGGGGTCAGCCAGCAGCTGACCGTCAACGCCCGCGCCGCCGGACCGCGACTCGGCAAGGACGTGCAGGGCGTCATCAAGGCCTCCAAGACCGGCGACTGGTCGGTGGACGGCGACACCGTCGTCTGCGGCGGTGTGGCGCTGGAGCCGGCCGAGTTCGAGCTGGCCACGGTCGTTGAGGGGTCCGGTGACCACTCGGTCGTCGGCCAGATCCCCTCCGGCGGCTTCGTCCTGCTGGACACCACCGTCACGCCGGAGCTCGAGGCCGAGGGCTGGGCCCGCGACGTCATCCGCAGGGTCGCCGACGCACGGCGTGACGCCGACCTCCACGTGTCGGACCGGATCGTGCTGACCCTCGTCGTGCCGCCCGGTCGCACGGGCGCCCTGGAGGTCCACCGTGACATGATCGCGGCGGAGACCCTCGCGACCACCCTGCACGGCGACACCGACGACCAGCTGGGCGCCGACGACGTCAGGATCACGCTGGAGTGATGCCGCCTCGCGCATGGTAGAACCGCTGCCGGCCCCCGAGCCGAGGGGCCGTGCAGTCGAAGGACCCGCCATGCCCGCGTTCGCCGAACCCCCGACCGCCATCGCCCACCGTGTGCGGCTGCGACGAGGGCTCGCCGTCCTCGTCCTCCTCCTGTCCACCGGCCTGGCGTTCGCCCCGTGGGGCAGCCCGGTCACCGGCCAGTCCTCGTCGCTGCCGGGCGTGCCCCGAGCCGACTGCGGACCGGGCAGCGCCCCCGAGTCCGCCGAGCAGGGCCGCGTGCCGGCCGCCGACCACGACTCCGGTCGGGCCGACAGCCCCTACACCTGCAACACCGAGCTCGTCGGCCACCACGGTGCCACCGGCGGGTTCAAGGTCCATCGCTACGTCGACGCGCAGGGGCAGGAGTGCGCCTACTACGACTCGACGCTGATCTTCGGACTCGACCTGCTGGTGCAGGCGAGCACCGGCGCCGGTGTGCTCGTGCTGGACATGGCGGACCCGTCCAACCCGGTCCTGACCGACCAGCTGGTCACCCCTGCGATGCTGTCGCCGCACGAGTCGCTGGAGCTGAACCAGGCACGCGGACTGCTCGCCGCCGTCACCGGGACGGCCGCGACCTACCCGGGCATCGTCGACGTCTACGACGTCAGCCAGGACTGCACCCAGCCCGAGCTCGAGGCCTCCGCGCCGGTCGGGTTCTTCGGCCACGAGTCGGGCTTCGCCCCGGACGGCATGACCTTCTACACCGCGTCCACCGCCCTGTCCTCGGTCGTGGCGGTCGACCTGACCGACCCGGCCGTGCCGACGCCGGTGGCCTTCCTGCCGGTCAACTCCCACGGCATCCAGATCTCCGACGACGGCACCCGTGCCTACATGACGCCGCTGGACATCGGCAGCGGGCCGATCCCGACCACCGGCGAGCTCGACGGCGGCATCGCCGTCTACGACATCTCCGCCATCCAGGACCGCGAGCCGCTGGCGCAGGCCGAGCTGCTGTCGGAGCTGAGCTGGGAGCACAGCTCGATCGCCCAGACGGCGATCCCGGTGGTCATCGACGGCGACCCGTACCTGGTGGAGATCGACGAGTTCGTGGACTTCACCGAGTTCGCCTCGCCCCTGGACTTCGCGCCGGGCGTGGGGCGGATCATCGACATCAGCGACGAGACCGCCCCCGAGGTGGTCGCCGACATCCGGCTGGAGGTCCACGACCCGGCGCTGCGCCCCTCCTTCGCCGACGACCCCGGGGCCACCCGGCCCTACCAGGGCTACGCCGGTCACTACTGCGCGGTGCCCCAGCGCGACGAACCGGGCGTGGTGGCGTGCTCCATGATCGGCTCGGGGCTGCGGGTGTTCGACATCCGTGACCCGCGTGCACCACGGGAGATCGCCTACTTCAACGCGCCGGCCAACCCCTCCTCGCTGGTCCTCAACGCCGACGGGGCGTCCTTCGCCATGTCCGCCCCGGCGTTCGTGCCCGAACGCGGGGAGATCTGGTACTCCGACACGGCCAGCGGGTTCTGGGCTGTCCGGCTGACCAACGGGGTGTGGCCCTTCGACGCCTCGGTGGACCGCCTGGCCGGCCCCTCGCGGATCGAGACCGCGGTGGCGGCGTCACGGGACGCCTTCGCCGACGGTGCGGCCGAGGTGGTCGTGGTGTCCCGGGCCGACGACTTCGCCGACGCCATCACCGGGGGGCCGTTGGCCGTCCACCTCGGCGGACCGATCCTGCTGTCCGGTTCCGACGGGTTGCATCCCGCGTCGGGTGCGGAGATCCAGCGCGTGCTGGCCGACGGGGGCACCGTGCACCTGCTCGGCGGGACGGCTGCGCTGTCTGCTCGGGTGGAGGCGGACGTGCGTGCGCTCGGTGTGGCCGTCGAGCGACACGGAGGGGCCGACCGGTTCGCCACGGCGGTGGAGGTTGCCGATCGGATCGGCGATGCGGCGAGTGTGATCCTCGCCGACGGTGGCACCTTCGCCGACGCGGTCGTCGCGGCGCCGTTGGCGGCCGACCGAGGCGCCGTGGTCCTGCTGACCGACGGCGACGTGGTGCCGGACGCCACCCGGGACTGGCTGGACGGACAGGCCGACCTGCCCGTGACCGCCATCGGGCAGGGTGCGGCGTCGGCGGCACCCGACGCCGAGGAGGTGATCGACGGCAGCGTGTCCGGCGACCTCTCTGTGGACGTCGCCACCGTCGGCTTCGCCGGTCCCGCCCGGGTCGGCATCGCCCGCGGCGACGACTTCGCCGATGCCCTGACCGCCGGGGCGGTGCTGGGCCGCCGTGCAGAGGGCCCCGTGCTGCTGGTCGGGCGCGACACCCTCCCCCCGGCCGTGGCCGATCACCTCACCGCCAACGCCACCAGCATCCGTCGCGCGATCGTCTTCGGCGGCGAGGCCGCCGTGGGTCGGTCCGTGCGAGACGCCGTGGCCAGATCCCTCGCCCCGGCCTGACCCGCGCGTCAGCTGCGGCGTTGCTGGCGGCGGGCGTGTGCCGCCTGCTTGGCGCGGTTCCCGCAGGTCGCCATGTCACACCACCGCCGTCGGCCGCCGCGGGTGGTGTCGTGGAACCGCAGCACGCAGTCGTGATTGGCGCAGCGTCGGACCCTCGCCCGTGGCAGTCCCGCCGCGTCGACCACGGCCAGGGCGATCGGCACGGTGACGAGGTCGACCGGGTCTGCGTCGGCCTGCGGGCCGACCCACGGCGGGCCCGTGGCGGTCGTGAGCCGAACGGGTACACCGGCCAGGTGCGCGTCGAGGTCCTCGTCGGCCGCCTCGCCGTCGAGGACGGCCCGAAGGGCATCCCGCATGCCGACGACGACCGCATGGGCCTCCTCGGCCCGTGGGTCGTCGGGAGTCGCCGCCGCCCCGACGGACGGCTCCACGAGCGTCGCCGCCGCAGCCCACCGCGTGATCGCCGCCCAGTCGGGCAGCAGGTCGACGAGCTGGCCGGGGGTGGATGCTCGCACGGTGTTGACCAGGTCGATGCCGGGATGGTTGCCGATCCACTGGAACGAGCTCATGGCTGGATCGTGCCACCGATCGCCGCAGGATCCGGGGAGAACCGGCTGGCCTCCGCAGGCCCCCACACCAGCCCGGTGGCACCCGGTTGTCGGACGACCTCCCGGACCCGGAACCGGACCGTCCGCAGCGCTCCTGCGGCACCGGGATGGACCAGGCCGAAGTCGACCCATGCGCTGCCGGTGACCTGCAGGATGTCGCCCGACGCGAAGTCCAGGAACAGCAGCCCCGCCCGTGGGTTCACCTCGAGGTTCCCCAACGTGATGTACATGGAGTTGCCGGCGTAGTCAGCGAAGGAGATCTCGCGGTCGTCGACGGAAACGAACCCGGGTCGGCCTCCACGGTGGGACGAATCAACGCCACCTTCAGCGTCGCTGGTCGTGATGAAGAACGTGTCGGCTGCCCGGATCAGGGACACGTCGGCATCGGAGAGCGCGGGCGACCGGCGTGAGGGCCCTGCCGCCCCGCCGGATGTCGTCGCCACGGTCCTCGCGCTGATGTACTTGGGGCAGTTGGCGAACACCTCTCGCAGGGTGAGGGCCAGGCCGGGCTGGTCACCGGTGGACAGCGTCGGTCGGCTGTGACCGTTGAGGCGCATGCGTCGTCGACTGGCCGGCTCGATGGCGATCGTTCCCACCTCCGCGGGGGCCTCGGCCAGCGTGGTGTGCAGCGGATCGCCCGGCGCGGGCAGCGCCCGCACGTCGACCGACGTGCTGCTGGTCGGGTGGATGAAGCCGGGTGGCCCCACCAGCAGCGACGCCCAGGGTGACCCCTCGTCGTCGCTGGCGCCGATGACGAGCATCGGTTGATCGGCGAGGAACGCCGCTGCGACCGGTGGCAGCGTCGGACGGATGGAGCGGGCGATGCGCGCGGCGACGTCGGATGCGCCCAGCCGGGACTGCACTGCCCGTTCCCCGGCATGCCAGCGATGGTCAGCAGGGGGAGCGGTATCGGGTGCGGGCGACATCTAGAAGAACCCGCAGGAGGGGCCGTCGCCGCTGGCGGCGGCGGTGCCGTCCAGTCCGCTGGCGGTGTAGACCTCCAGCCGTGTGCCGTCGGGGTCGAGGAAGAACACGCCACCCGAGGAGGCGCCCTCGTCATGGGCGACCACGCGGTCGTGCACCAGTGTCCCTCCCGACTCGACGACCCGGGACTGCACGCCGTTGACGGCCTCGAGGTCGGAGACGAGGAAGGCCAGGTGATGCAGGCCCGCCAGGGTTGCATCGAAGCCACCGGATGCCTGCTGCCACAGGGTCAGCAGGAGCGACCCGTCGACGCCGAGGTAGGCGTACCGGCGGGCCCGGTCGTCATGTCGCTCCAGCACGTCGAGGTCCAGGACATCGGTGTAGAAGGCGACGCTCCGGTCGAGATCGCTGACGTTGAGGCCGACGTGGCCGGTGCTGAGCGGGGTGGACATGGGCGCTCCTCGAGGGGTTGGGACTCGGTGTCGGGTCGGCCTCCGTACGGGATAACCGATAAAACGATCTTATACGGTTAGTCCCCTTCCTGCGATCCCATCCGCCACCGGTCACCGCCGAGGTCGGGGCTAGGCTGCGGCTTCCGCCATCTCGAGGAGCCGACTCTTGCTGGACCTGACCCCCGACCCTGCGTCGCTCGATCCCATCGAGACCGCCCCGATCGAGGAGCTGCGCGCGCTGCAGCTCGACCGGCTGCGCTGGACGCTGCGCCACGCCCACGACAACGTGCCGCACTACCGGCAGGCGTTCGCCGAGGCGCGGGTCCACCCCGACGACATCACGTCGTTGGCCGACCTCGCCCGCGTCCCGTTCACCACCAAGCAGGACCTGCGCGACGCCTACCCCTTCGGCATGTTCGCCGTTCCGACCGCGCAGGTCGCCCGTATCCACGCATCCTCCGGCACGACGGGCCAGCCGACCGTGGTCGGCTACACTGCCGACGACGTCGACATGTGGGCCGACGTGGTCGCCCGCTCGTTGCGCGCCGCCGGCGTCCGGCCCAGCATGCGCGTCCACGTCGCCTACGGGTACGGCCTGTTCACCGGCGGGCTCGGCGTGCACTACGGGGCCGAGCGGCTCGGCTGCACCGTCATCCCCGTGTCCGGTGGGATGACCGAGCGGCAGGTCCAGCTGATCACCGACTTCGAGCCCGACGTCATCCTCGTCACCCCCTCCTACATGCTGTCCATCCTCGACGAGATGCGGGTGCAGGGCGTCGACCCACGCTCGACCTCGCTGAAGGTCGGCGTGTTCGGCGCCGAACCGTGGACCGACGCGATGCGGCGCGAGATCGAGGACGCCCTCGACATGCACGCCGTCGACATCTACGGCCTGTCGGAGGTGATCGGTCCCGGCGTGTCACAGGAATGCGTGGACACCAAGGACGGCCTGCACATCTGGGAGGACCATTTCTACCCCGAGGTCATCGACCCGGAGACCGGTGAGGTCCTGCCCGACGGCGAGGAGGGCGAGCTGGTCTTCACGTCGCTGACCAAGCAGGCCCTGCCGATCATCCGGTATCGCACCCGCGACCTGACCCGCCTGCTGCCGGGAACCGCCCGGACGATGCGGCGGATGGAGAAGGTCACCGGGCGCTCCGACGACATGATGATCCTGCGGGGCGTGAACGTCTTCCCGACCCAGATCGAGGAGCTGCTGCTGGGCATCGACGGGCTCGCCCCGCACTTCGAGTGCGTCCTGACCCGACCCGAGCGGCTGGACGTGCTGACCGTCCGGGTCGAACGACGCGACGGGTGGGGCGGCGATCCCGACGAGGCGGCCCGAACGCTCGCGTCCGCCGTCAAGCACCGCGTCGGCGTCACGGTCGCGGTCGACGTGCTGCCACCCGAGGCGCTGGACCGCTCCGTCGGCAAGGCCCGGCGCGTCGTCGACCAGCGCTGACCCGGCCTGGGGGCGGGGTCAGCCGAGGCGGCGCAGGACGGTCCAGACGCCGGTGCCGTGCTGGCCCGCCGTCCCGCCCCAGCGGCCGGGCATCGCCGCGGCGACCTGCTCCGGGGCCAGGTGGATGGGGGTGGCCGGTCCGCGGGAGGACAGCCAGACCAGCACCCCGCCGGGGGCGATCACGCGGTCGAGCTCCCACGGGAACAGCAGCATGTTGACCAGGACGGCCACGGTGACGGCGTGGTCGTCCAGCGGCAGGTGGGCGGCGTCGGCCTGCAGCACGGGGGTGGGGCCGGCAGGGACGCGGCGGACCATCTCCCACGACAGGTCGGTGGCGATCAGGCGTGGGGCCCGCTCGGCGAGGGTCGACGTCATCCAGCCGTCGCCGCAGCCGAGCTCCAACCAGGTCCCGTGATCGGGGATCGGGCCGCCACGCTCGAGGGCGTCGACCAGCGGCAGCAGGCGGTCGGGGGAGGCATGGGTGTGCCACTCGCCGGCGAGGTCGTCGAACCACCGCTGCACCATCCGTGGCGTGTCGCCCTGCCAGACGCCCACCTCCGCCGCGGCGGCATGGGTGACTGTCCGCATGGGATGGCGCTGTCCCATCGCGACGACGTCGTCGGGCATCGTCTCGGGGGATATGGGGTCCAGCCAGGTGATGCTCACGGGGTGCTCACCACTCGATCCGGGGGAGGTCGGCGGCCACCAACGGACGGTCGAGGAGGGGAACGGTGGCCATGACGGGTGCCATGCGCTCCAGCTCGGCCATGGTCGTGGCGGCGGACAGGTCGGGATCGGAAGGGTAGCCGGTGACGACCAGGCCGAGGACGCGGAGTCCCCTGGCCCACGAGGCCTCCAGGGTCAGGCGGGTGTGGTTGATCGCGCTCGGCACCGCTCGGGTTGCCAGGACCAGCGGAAGCTCCAGGTCCGTGGCCAGGTCGGCCAGGGTCGTCCCGTCGGTGCCCAGCTCGACGAGCAGCCCACCTGCGCCCTCCCCGACGGCCAGCTCCACCCCGCGGAACGGCGCCAGGAGGTGCGGTCGCTCGAGGCGGACGCCGGCATGCCGAGCGGCCGGACCCGGGGGCAGCGCCACCTCCAGCGTGGTTCCCCACACCGTGTCGTGCCCGGTCAGCGCCGCCACGACGGCGTCGTGGTCAGCCGATCCGGTGCGGACCGGCCTGACGTGGACCGCCCCGGGCCGCGACGCCACCAGCGCCGCCGACACGATGGCCGTGTCGACCCCATCGTCGGTGCCGGTGACGAGGACACCGCTCGTCATGGCACCTGCACGATCGGGGACGCGTCGGAGGAGGGGACCATGGCGCGGTCGAGGCTATCGGCGCCGCCCGCCGGGTGTCCTCGACCGCTCGGACGACGGTCAGGCCAGGCCCATGCGCGTCCAGGCGAGCACGGCCGGGCCGTCCAGCAGGCCCTGTTCCCGGAAGATGCCCACGGGCTTTCTGGCCGCCCAACGGATGGTCTCCTGCCAGTAGGGGTTGGCTGCCGCCTCGGCCTTCGCCCGGTCGACGTCGAGCCCGACGTTGGCGTACACCCGGGGGTGGATCAGGATCTCGTTGCAGACCGCCGCCACCAGCGGGAGCAGGACGCGCGTCCGCTGCCGGTCCAGGAAGCCCATCCCGTCCATCGTGCGGGCGAGCTCCTCGTCGGCGTAGCGCATGTGGCGTGCCTCCTCGACCACGTGGATGTAGGAGACCCGACGGCAGACGTCGTGCACGCGCTCGTCGGTCGCACCCTCGCGCTGGATCGCGTCGAGCACGGCCTCGACGTAGTAGGTCCCGCCGAAGGCGATGGCCTCGTTGATGACCGGCGTCTGCATGAGCTCCGCCAGGCGTCGGACCTTCCGGCCCGGGCCGTAGCTGGGGACCCCGAGCCACTCGATCATCCTGCCGAACATCGTCGAGTGGTGACACTCGTCGGCGACCTCGGTCAGGCCGTACTGGAAGTGCTTGGACTGGGCGTCGTGCTTGCCGAGGTGCTTGAGCAACATCCGCATCAGCACCATCTCGAAGAAGATGCCGGTCGCCGCGATGCTGGCGACCTCGTGGCGGCTCAGGTCGACCTGTTGCTGGGGCGTCATCTCCTGCCACAGGTCGGTGCCGTACAACGACAGCCGCTCGGGCTGCATGTACCACTTGCCGTCCTCGTGCGGCAGGTCCCAGTCGATGTCGACGGTGGGGTCGAAGCTCAGCTTGGCGCTCGAGCGCAGCAACCGCTCGGCGGTGGTCTCGCGGTCGCTGGTGCGGTGCTTGCCGTTGGTGCGGTAGTCGAGATCGGTGTCGACGGCGGTCATGGCGATGCCTCCCACTGATTAATGTGCCACATAACAATGGCACATAAATGGTTGGTGCGTCCAGTGGTTTCCCGCGACGACCGGGGCGACGAAGGTCCCGGGACCGCCCGGGACCAAGGTCCCCCGTGGGCGGGGACCCGTGGCCTGTGGCGCACCGCGGCCTCACGACGACGCTTCCACTCGAGTCACCACCACCCTCGGAGGAAGCCCTGTGAACGAGTCCCGCTTTTCGCCTGCCATCGCGTTGGTCGCGATCGTCTCGGTGATCGCCCTGATCACGAGCATCGTCGCGATCGATTCCGGTGGCGGCAGCACCGCCGCCCCTGTTGCGCTGGAGGAGGGCGCTGCGCCGGCCGGGGACACCCCCGCTGGGGACGAGCCCGCCGAGACCGTTCCCGTGTCGGCCGAGGCCGGCTCGGGTGGGACTGCCAGCGTCGGACTCATCGAGTTCGCGCTCGAGCCCGGGGACATCGTGCTCGGACCGTCGGGGACGATCGAGGTCACCAACAGCGGCGCCATCCCGCACAACCTGAAGCTGGAGGGCTACGAGGAGCAGTACGGCACCATCGACCTGAACGCCGGTGAGTCCGCCAACATCGACCTGTCCGGGCTCGAGCCCGGCGAGTACCCGCTGTACTGCTCGATCGTCGGCCACGCCGAGTCCGGCATGACCGGGACGCTTGTCATCGACCCGGCCGGTCCCGCCGCCGCGGGCGAGGGCGCAGTCGACGGCGAGTCCCTGACCGGCATGGAGCGCGCCGAGTGGCTTCGCGCCAACTACGAGTCCTCCGTCAGCCAGTTCCCGGCCGAGACCGCCGCCATGGGCAACCAGCCGATGGAACCCGAGATCGGCGACAACGGCGAGAAGATCTTCGAGCTGACCCTCGACGAGACGGAGTGGGAGGTCGCCCCCGGCGACTTCGTCGAGGCCGTCGCCTACAACGGCCAGGTCCCCGGACCGTGGATCCAGGTCGACGTCGGTGACGAGGTCACCATCCGCGTCGTCAACGAGCTGGACGACGAGGCCACGACCCTGCACCCGCACGGCATCTTCATGCACCCCTTCGAGGTCGACGGGGTCGGCATGATCTCCATGGAGCCGATCATGCCGGGTGACGTCTGGGAGCAGACGTTCGTCGCCCAGGAGACCTCCGTCGGCATGTACCACGGGCACGACAACGGTGTGCACCAGGTCATCAACGGGGCGTTCGGTGCCTTCACCGTCGGGCAGGTCCCGCTGCCGGCCGTTGCCGACAACGTCGTCGCGGAGGACGTCATGATCCTCAACGACGCCGGTGAGATCGGACTGACCCTCAACGCCAAGAGCTTCCCGGCGACCACGCCCTACGTCCTCACCGAGGGCGAGCAGATGATCCTGCACTACTACAACGAGGGCCTGTCGGCCCATCCGATGCACCTGCACAACAACGCGCAGATGGTGATCGCCAAGGACGGGTACCCGCTGGCCACGCCGATCGTGATGGACACCGTCAACGTCGCGCCGGGTGAGCGCTACACCGTCGTGATCTTCGCCGAGGTGCCCGGCACGTGGGTCTACCACTGCCACATCCTGTCCCACGTCGAGAAGGACGACGGTTCGGTGTTCGGCATGTTCACCGCGCTCATCGTCGAGCCGAGTGACGACCCCGACGTCAACGCCGACCTGTCCCGCGAGCTGGGACGCGACCAGGTCCCGAGCTTCCCGGGCCAGGAGGCGGCGGTGACCCCCGACACCGGCGAGGACGAGCCCGACGCCGACGAGCCCGCCACCGACGAGGCCTAGCCCGATGCCCACACCAGTTGCCGCGGTCCTGGCGGCCGCGGTGGCCGGTGTGGCCACGGTGGCCGCGATGGCCACCTCCGTCGGTCCACCCCCTGCTCCTCGCGTCGCCGCGGCGATCGTTCCCGAGACCGTGCTCGTGGTCGACGGGGCAGCCGGGGCCGGGACGGGCGCGGTCCTGCTGTACCCCGAGGACCGTGGCGAAGCCCCCTTCGTCGTCCGTCCGGTCGCCGAAGGGGTCGCGATCGTCGATCCGGCCGACGGGACCGTGACCGACTCGGTCACCTGTGCGGAGCTCGTCCCCGCCGCGACCACCGGCACGCCGGCTGCCGCTGCGGCGGGCCACGTCGATCCGCGCAGCGTCGTCCCGGTGCAGCGTGCACACGGGCCGGCGGTCGTCGCGGTTGCGCTGGGCGGCAGCACGTCGCCGTGCCCGACCGCCATGCCCGCTGTGGCCCTGCTCGACGTGACCGACGCCACGGACGCCGTCGTGCGGTCCACGGTGTCGCGCGACGACGTCGTCCGGTCCATGGCGTCCAGCCCCGACGGGCGGACACTCGTGGTCGCCGACACCGAGCTGCACGACCGCAGCGGCTGGGCCGACGTCGTGGACGTCGCGGATCCCGACACGCCACGACTGATCGCCGGCACGCCGACGGGCAACGGCGTCGCTGCCGACGACATGGCCTTCTCCGCGGACGGGACCGTCCTGTACGCGACGGCAGCCACGCACGCCGTCGCCATCGACATGGCCGACCGGACCGTCCCCACCAAGCTCGGCCAGATCGCCGACCCCCTCGTCCGCAACTACTGGCGCATCGAGTCGCTGACCATCGACGACCCGATGCTCGGGACCCGTGAGCTCTTCGTCGTGCGTCCTCGCGTGGACGGCCTGGACTGCCCGACGGGCATGGTGCACGTCTACGACATCACCAGGGAGCTCTTCGAGGAGCCGGCGATGGTCGCCGACCTCGACATCCCCGACGAGCTGACCAGCATGCACGCCGAGCAGCCGCTGGATGGATGCCCGCGGGTGGTCGTGCGACTGCATGCCGTCGACCGGACGATGACCGTCGGCTTCGGTGACAACCGCATCCCGTGGCTGGACCGGATCCCCACCGCCACCCGGCGCACACATGCCACCGTGCTGCCGGTCGCGGAGCTGCCCTACGACACGACCGAGGAGTTCCGGGCGACCCTGCCGCGCTGCACCCTCGTCCGGACCGCCTGATGATCTGACACCGGTGGGTCCGTGATGGTCCAATGCGCCCGTGCGACTCCTCGTGACCTCCCTGCTCCTGTTCGCCCTCGTCGCCTGCACGGGCGAGGCCACCGACCCGGCGGCCGACGACGCCTCGACCGCGGAGGCCGATCCGGGGGCCAACGCCGATGCCGACGGCGACGCCAGCGAGGCCGCCGAGCCGGACGTGCCGGCAGACGGCGCGGACCCCGCCGAGGAGGCCTCCACGGAGGGCGCGGAGCCGACGGAGGTCGCGACCGTCCCCGCGGGACTCGAGGGACACGTGCGACCCGGGGCGGTGCTGCCCCCCGAACCCGACCTGGCCGACGCCGTCCGCCTCGAGGTGGGTGCACCCCTGCAGGACGTGGTGGACGCGTCCCCTGCAGGGTCGACCTTCCTCCTTGCCTCGGGCGTGCACCGGGCCCAGTCGGTGTCACTCCGGGACGGCGACACCCTCGTCGGCGAACCCGGAGCGGTCCTGGACGGCTCGGTCGTGGTCGAGGGCTTCGTCGCCGACGGCGACGTCTGGGTTGCCTCGGGACGGACCGAGGACCCTGCCCCCCACGGCGTCATGCTCGAGGGCTGGGACAACGAGGCCAACCCCCACGACCTCTTCGTGGACGGTGCGCGGCAGCGGCACGTCCTGTCCAGGGACGACGTCGGACCGGGCACGTACTGGCTGGACTACGACAATGACCAGCTGGTGATCGGCACCGACCCCACCGATGCCCTCGTCGAGCTCGCCGTGGTCCAGGTCGGTGTCACCGGCAGGGGCACCAGGGACGTCACGGTCCGAGGGGTCGAGCTGCGCCACTACGCCGTGTGGGCCCAGGAGGGGGCGATCAGCGCGACCGAGACCCATGACTGGACGCTGGTTGCCGTCCGCACCGTCGACAACCACGGGGCCGGTGTGCGCCTCGGTTCCGGCACGGAGGTGCACGGCTGCTGGGCGGAGGGGAACGGCCAGATGGGGGTGATCGGCTGGCATCAGGAAGAGGGTGACCGGCCGATGCTCGTGACGGGCTGCCACATCGAGGGCAACGGCGTGCTCGGCTTCGACTGGACCTGGGAAGCCGGGGCCACCAAGTTCATCGACACCCACGGACTGGTCTTCCGGAACAACGCCGTGCTGGACAACACCGGCCCGGGCATCTGGTTCGACACCATGAACACCGACGCCACGATCGTCGGCAACGAGATCAGCGGCAACGCCATCAACGGCGTGTTCTACGAGCTCAGCTCCGGCGCGCTCGTGGAGGACAACGTCATCACCGACAACGGGGCCGAGGGGGGTGCGCTGGCCGCCGGCATCTTCGTCGCCAACTCACCCGGGGTGACGGTCCGCAACAACACGCTGTCGGGCAACACCAACGAGGTCGTCGGGGTGCAGTCCTACCACGGGGACGAGATCGACATCCCCCGGCTCGTGGAGGACCTGCAGGTGACCGGCAACCACATCACCCTCACCGACGGGTTCGTAGGGCTGTCGGTCACCACCGACCAGACCTTCCTCTACGAGGAGGGCAACAACCGGTTCGCCGACAACGACTACGTGCTGGACGGGTGCGACCCGTGCTTCATCTGGGGTGACTTCCTGGAGCTGGGTGACTGGCAGGCGGTCGGCAACGACCTCGAGTCCACGTTCACCACCGTGGGGGACTGACCCGCTGCCCCCGATCGGCTCAGCTCTCGTCGCGATGTGCGACGAGGTATGCGGCAGCCTCGGCCCGACGGACCACCTGCAGCTTGGAGAGGATCGTCGAGACGTAGTTCTTGATCGTCTTCTCCGCCAGTCCGAGCTCGTCACCGATCTGCCGGTTGGTCGACCCAACCGCGATCTGGTCGAGGATTCGTCGTTCGGTGGGGGTCAGGCGGGCGAGGCGCGGGTCGCCCGACCGCGGGTTCCGGATGCGTTCCAGGACCTGCGCAGTCACCGCAGGGTCGAGCAGGGACTCGCCCGCGGCAACCCGACGGATCCCGTCGAGCAGGTCGTGACCCCTGATCTGCTTCAGCACGTAGCCCGCCGCGCCCGCCATGATCGAATCGAACAGCGCCTTGTCGTCGGAGAACGACGTCAGCATCAGCACCCGGGCCGACGGGTCCTCGGCACGGATGTCACGACAGGCCTCGACGCCGCTGCCGTCGGGCAGGCGCACGTCCATCACGATGACGTCCGGGTGGTAGGACCGAGCCCGGAGCACCGCCTCGGCGACGGTGCCGGCCTGGGCCACGACCTCCATCTCACCCGTCGACTCGACCAGCGCCTTGAGTCCCTGCCGGACCACCTCGTGGTCGTCGACCAACATCACGCGGGTCGGCGCTTCCTCCTCCTCGGTCATCCCTGGGTGTCCTCCGGCTCGGGGGTGGGCGGGTACAGCGGCACCGTCAGGGTGACCGTGGTGCCCTCACCGATCGTGGAGGTGACACCGAGGTGGGCGCCGAGCAGCACGGCGCGTTCGGCCATGTTCTCCAGGCCGTTCCCGCGGACGACGGTGTCGGCGTCGAAGCCACCGCCGGTGTCACGAACGCTGATCACCAGCTCGCCGGCGATGATCTCTGCGTCCAGCATGACCTGTGTCGCGGTGGCGTGCTTCGCCACGTTCGACAGGGCCTCGCGCACGATGTGCAGGACGTCGGGCACCAGCTCCTCCTCGACGTGGACGTCGAGGGACTGCGAGACGTTGAGCACCGGCCGCAGGATCTCGTTGACCTCGTACTCCCGGGCGAGGTCGACCAACCCGCGCTGCAGCCCGAGGTCGGCGGCGCCCGGCCGCAGCGTGAAGATGGTGTTGCGGATCTCGCGGATGGTGTCGTCGAGCTGGTCGACCGCGATGTCGATCCTGGTCTGCAGCCGCTCGGAGTCGCGATCGACCAGGGCCTTGGCGCCTTCCAGCCCCATCCCGACGCTGAACAGCGACTGGATGACCCCGTCGTGGAGGTCACGGCTGATGCGTTCGCGTTCGTCCTGGACGGCGGCGTCCCGCAAGCGGTCGGCCAGCTCCGAGGCGTGGATGGCCGCACCCGCCTGCGCCGCAAGGATGGCCACCGCGCGCAGGTCCTCCTCGGCGAAGCCGCCCGGCCGGTCGGTCAGGTAGAGGTTGCCGAAGATCCGTCCGCCCGCGCGGACCGGGACACCGAGGAAGTTCGTCATCGGAGGATGGTTCGGCGGGAAGCCCCGGTAGGCGGGGTGGGCGTCGAGCTGGTCGACGACCAGCGGCTCGGGGTGTCGGATCAGCTCCCCGAGCAGCCCACCCCCCGTGGGGTGCGGACCGATCCGCCTGACCGTCTCGGCGTCCATTCCCTCGTGGATGAAGCGCACCAGCGACTCGCCAGAGGGAGCCAGGACGCCGAGCGCGGCGTAGGGGGCGCCGGTGACGTGCCGGGCGGCGGAGACGATCCGCATCAGCAGCTGGTCGAGGTCGATCTGCCCCGACAGCTCCTCGGCGATCTGCGCCAGCAGCGTCTCTAGGTCGGCCCTCGACGCGCTTCGTGGCTCGGTCCTCGTGGTGGTCGTTGGCTCGTTCACACGGGCAACCTACCGCCCACGGCGTGCTCGATGATGGACAGAACGAGCGGCTGGGCGATCGCCTCCGCCGCAGCGTGCTCGTCGTGGGGTTCGCGCCCGTTCAGCGTTCCGGCCGAGGCGAGGGTCGGACGGTACTCGCCCTGCAGGCGGACGCGGACACCGTTCCCGGGGGCCGGGCCGACCGCGAGGTCGCAGCGGACGAGGGGGACCAGGCCCTCCACCCGATAGGACAGCCGGCGCACGAGTCCGGATGCGTCGGTGGTCACCGGGCCCACGGTGACCTCCACGGCCACGGGCGTCGACGGATCCGGCAGCAGCCCCGCCGGCCGGAGCGTCACGAGCACCACGGCGTCGTCGACGCGTTGGCCGCCCAGCCACCCCTCGGGCTTGCCGACGAGGGCCTCGAGGACCTGCTCGGGGTCGCTCGGGGTGTGGAAGCAGAAGTGGACGAGGCGCGCCATGCCACCATGACACCCGCGTCGCGGACGACCAGCACCCGTCGAGGGTCCCAAGGTCCGCGGGACCTTCGTCCCTGCCCCCAGGCCGGTGCTCCCCGCAAGCTGATCACGTGTCCACCACCGTCCGCGCCGCCACCGTCCTCGGGCCCGACGATGCCCGGGTCGCCGCGAGGCTGCTCCAGCGGGATCCCGCCGAGTGGCTACCGGGAGATGCCCGACGCTCCGGCGCCGGCTGGCTGCTGCTGGTCCGGGCCGGGCGGGCCACACGTGCCGTTCGTGCCCACATCGGTGGCGTCGTGATCAGCGACGGCCGCATCGGCCGGAGGCTGCGCTGGGTGCCGCTGCGACCGGACGCGAGCCACAGGGACACCGTGCTGCCGGCCTTCGATGGTCGCGTGCAGCTGCTTCCGGACGGCGACGAGGGCGAGAGCCTGCTGGTGGTGACCGGGGCGTACGAGCCGCCCGGCGGGGCCGCAGGACGGGGCGTCGACGCCCTCGTCATGCACCACGTTGCCCGGCACACCCTCAACCGCCTGCTCGAGGAGCTCGTCCCCGGCCTGACCAACGCCTCCCGCACTGCCGCCTGATCCCACGACCGCCCACCCCACCCACGAGACGAGGAGCGCGTCATGTTCACCGCTGACCGGACCAGAGTGCTGTCCATGGACGAGTGCGTCCGCCTGCTGCGCGAGCACCAGCACGGCGTCGGACGGGTGGCCTTCGACGACGGCCTGCCCGTCATCTTCCCCGTCAACTACGTGCTGGATGCGGGCCGCATCGTGTTCCGGTCGGCCGCGGGCAGCAAGATCGACGCCGCCGCCGACGGTCGGATGATGGCCTTCGAGATCGACTCCGTCGTCGTGGCCGACGGCCACGTCGCCCACGCCTGGAGCGTGCTGGTCCGTGGACGGTCGTCGGTCGTGACCGACGAGGACGAAGCCGCCTTCCTCCGCCTGAGCCGGCTGGAGCCCTCCGCGGGCGGACTCAAGCCCACCTACGTCACGATCGAGGTCGACCAGGTGACCGGGCGACGCTTCTGACCGACTCCGCTTCTGGACGACTCCGCTTCTGGACGACTCCGCTTCTGGACGATCTTCCGTCGTCGGATACGGTCCAGACGATGCAACAGCGGATCGTGATTCTCGGCGGAGGCCCCGGCGGCTACGAAGCGGCGCTCGTCGCAGCGGAGCAGGGCGCCGACGTGACCGTGGTGTCCCGTGAGGGCCTCGGCGGCAACAGCGTCCTGTGGGACTGCGTGCCCTCCAAGGCGATGATTGTCTCGTCGGTCGCGATGGGGTCGATGCAGACCGCCAGCCGCTTGGGCGTGCACCTGGAGGGGGGTGTCGACCTGAGCGGGCGCACCCACGCCGACATCGCGGCCGTCATGGACCGCGTTCGCCTGCTCGGCCTGGACCAGTCCGCCGACATCGAGTCCAAGGTCGCCGCCGCGGGGGCCACGATCCTCCGCGGCACCGGTCGCCTGGCCGGTCCGGAGACCGTCGAGGTGGAGACCGAGGACGGCACGGTCGAGGTGCTGCACGCCGACGCGATCCTGGTGGCCACCGGCTCCCACCCGCGTCGACTGCCCTTCTCCACCCCCGACGGCAGGCGCGTGTTCACCTCCCGTGAGCTGTTCGCGCTGCAGGAACCCCCGGAGCGGCTGGTCGTCGTCGGCTCGGGCGTCACCGGCGCCGAGTACGCCCAGGCGTTCGCCAAGTTCGGCGTCGACGTCCACCTCGTCAGCTCCCGCGACATGATCCTGCCCAGCGAGGACCCCGACGCCGCGGCGGTGCTGGAGGGCGAGTTCGAGCGCTGGGGGATGACCATCCATCGGCGTCGTCGTGCCTACGACATGGAGGTCAACGACGACGGCGTCCGGGTCAAGGTCGGCGACAAGGACGGCGGGCAGGAGGAGTGGATCGAGGCCAGCCACGCCCTGTACTGCGTCGGCATGATCCCCAACTCCCGTCGCATGGGCCTGGAGGCCGCGGGCGTGCTGACCCGTCCGGACGGCGCGATCCCCGTCGATGCGGTCAGCCGGACCAACGTGCGGACCGTCTACGCGGCCGGTGACGTCACGGGCGGCATCATGCTGGCCTCCGTTGCCGCGATGCAGGGCCGCAACGCCATGTACCACGCCCTCGGGATGGCCGTCGCGCCGCTTCGGTGGGACGCCGTCGCGGCCTGCGTGTTCACCAGCCCCCAGGTCGCCACGGTCGGGATGCAGGGGCCCGACGACGACACGGCGAACGGTCCGGTCGACACCATCCGGCTGGACTTCGCCGGCAACCCGCGCGCCAAGATGGAGGAGGCGACCGTCGGGTTCGTCAAGATCCATGCGCGGAAGGGGTCGGGTACCGTGCTGGGGGCGACCGTCGTGGCGCCCAACGCCTCGGACCTGATCACCCCACTGAGCGTCGCCGTCCACAACCGGCTGACGGTCGGCCAGGTCGCCCAGGCGTTCACCATCTACCCCTCCATGGGCGGATCGACCGCCGAGGCCGCCCGACAGCTGATGGGCCTGGCCACCGCCGCAGCGCAGTGACTCCGCGCGGGGTCGGTGCACTGCTCGCGGTGTGCCTGCTCGTGCTGGGTCCGGCCGGGGCCGCCTGCTCGGTCGCGGGGCCCCAGCAGGTGGTGGTGTCTGCGGCTGCCTCGCTGACCGAGGCCTTCGACGAGCTCGAGCGGGCCTACGAGGACGACCATCCCGACGTCGACATCGTCCTGAACCTCGGTGGGAGCCAGATCCTGGCCGGCCAGATCGTCGACGGTGCGCCGGCGGACCTGTTCGCCTCGGCCAACCCGCAGTCGGTCCGCTCGGTCACCGACGCCGGGCTCGGGCAGGGCGAGCCGATCGTGCTGGCCACCAACCGGCTGGTGATCGTCGTGCCCGCCGGCAACCCGCAGGACGTCGCGTCGCTGGCCGACCTCACCGACCTCGATGTCGTGCTCGGTGCGGCGGAGGTGCCCGTCGGGGCCTACGCGCTGGAGGCGCTCGACGCGGCCGGGGTGGACCTGCAGCCGGTCTCGCTGGAGCCCGACACCCGCGCGGTCGTCAGCCGGGTCGTGCAGGGCGATGCCGACGCGGCCATCGCCTACGCCTCCGATGTCGTCGCCCTCGACACGGTCGACGGCATCGAGCTGCCGGCGGACGTCCAGCCGGAGATCACCTACGAGGTGCTGCTGCTGACCGACGCCGCCGGCGGCTTCCTCGAGTTCCTCGCCACCACCGAGGCGCAGCAAATCCTGCGCCGCTTCGGGTTCGCCGGTCCATGATCCGGGACACGTGAACCGAACCGCCGGCCCCCTGCACCCGCTCGCCGCCATCGCGGTCGCCCTCCTGGCGCTGCCGCTGCTGGCGTTGGTGTTCGCCGCGCCGTGGTCGACCCTGCCCTCCCGGCTGTTCGACGAGCGGGTGATCGGGGCGATGACGCTGTCGATCGTGACGGCGTCGATCGCCACGGTGGTCGTCGCGCTCGTGGGCGTGCCGCTGGGATGGGTGCTCGCCCGGGACGAGCGCTGGTCGTGGCTCCGTCCCGTCGTGCTGGTCCCCATGGTGCTGCCACCGGTCGTCGGCGGTGTCGCCCTGCAGCTGCTCTGGGGCCGGTCCGGCGTGTTCGGGGAGGTCCTGGCCGGCATCGGCATCGTCGTCCCCTTCACCTCCGCTGCGGTCGTCCTCGCGCAGGTGTTCGTCGCCCTGCCGTTCTGCGTCCTCGCGGTGGAGACCGGCGTCCGTGGCGTCGATCCCCGCATGGAGGAGATGGCCGGCGTCTACGGCATGTCCGGCTATCGGCTGTTCAGGCGGGTCACCCTGCCGCTGGCCGGGCCCGGGATCCGCGCCGGACTGGCCGTGGCATGGGCCAGGGCGCTCGGGGAGTTCGGCGCGACGATCACCTTCGCCGGCAACTTGCCCGGCCGGACCCAGACCATGCCGCTGGCCACCTACCTGCAGCTGCAGACCGACCAGCCCTCGGCCGTCCTGCTCAGCCTGCTGCTGCTCGCGATCAGCTTGCTGGTCCTCGTCGGCCTGCGTGGCCGCCTGGGTGTGACGACATGACCGCAGGGGTCCCGGGGGAGCTGCACGTCCACGTCGTCGTCCCCGACCGTGACGTCGACGTGGCGTTCACCGCCGAACCCGGCGAGGTCATCGGTGTGGTCGGTCCCTCGGGTGCTGGCAAGACCACGGTGCTGCGGGCGATCGCCGGCCTCGACCGGCCGCATCGGGGCACGGTTGCCCTGGGGGAGGAGGTGTGGGACGACGGCGGACGGCGACGGGTGCCCACCGCCGACCGCCGCGTCGGGCTCGTCCTCGCCGAGCCGTTGTTGTTGCCACACCTGGACGTGCGCACCAACGTCGCCATCGCCCTGGACGCCGGGGTCGGCGGCCCCGACGCGCTGGTGGATGCCGACGGCTGGATCGACGCCCTCGGGCTGTCGGAGATCGGCCACCACCGGGCCGACACCCTGTCTACGGGGCAGGCCCAGCGGGTGTCGCTCGGGCGGGCGCTGGCGTCGGATCCGCGGGTCCTGTTGCTGGACGAGCCGCTGGCGAACCTCGACGTCCGCACCCGGGCAGAGGTTCGCCGCCTGCTGGCCACGGTCCTCGCGCGCATCGAGGGGCCAACCGTGATCGTCACCCACGATCCGGTCGACGCCTACGCGCTGGCCGACCGGCTCGTCGTGGTCGAGGACGGCACGGTCAGCCAGTCCGGTGACCTGCGCGCCGTCACGCGGCGGCCGCGGACCGACTGGGTCGCGGCGCTGGTCGGGCTGAACCTGTACCGGGGACGGGTCGAGGACGGACGGTTCCACCTGGCCGACAGCGACCAGAGCCTGGCGGTGGCGACCGACGTCCGCGGTCCCGCCCTCGCGACGATCCTCCCGCGAGCGGTGTCGTTGCACCGCGGGCGCCCCAGCGGCAGCCCGCGCAACGTCTGGCACGGCGGCGTGGTCTCCGTCGACGGACGGGCCGGTCGCATGCGGGTCTCCATCGCCGGGCGGGTCCCCATCGTGGCCGAGGTGACGGCGACCGCCGTCGCCGACCTCGAGCTCGGCCGCGGCGGTGGCATCTGGGTGTCGGTCAAGGCCACCGAGATCGACGTGTTCGCCGACTGAGCGACAGCCCGGGGTGAGTCAGCGAAGGGCCGGGCAGCGAAGGCCGGTCAGCGAAGGGCCGGTCAGCGAAGGGCCAGTCAGCGAAGGGCCAGGTACGCCGGTTCGCTGGTCGCGAACGCGCGGCCCAGGACGATGACGGCGTCGGTGATGACGTCCACGGCTTGCCGGACCTCGTAGACGACGATCCCGCGCTGTCGTTCGCCGGGCTTCATCTCCCCGCCGGGCCCCGGCGGTTCGTGGAGCGTCGCCACCCGCACGTCGACGAACGTGCCGTCGGTCAGCAGCATCTCGGTGGAGAACGACGCGGAGAACGTCCGCGGCTCGGTGCCGAGGTGGTGCACCTCCATGTCGAGGCCGACGAACCGGCTGCCCTCCTCCGGCACCGAGATGGTGTTGACCGGTTCCAGCGGGTCGACGATCCCGTGGATCGTGACCTCCCAGCTCCCGCTGACCGCCGGGGTGCCCAGCGGCACCGTCGGCAGGCTGAACGTCGGGCTGCCGCCGGCGTCCGCTGCCGGCTCCGAGGCCGCGGGTGCGACCGTCGGGTCGGCGCCGGCGGGCGGTGCCGGGATCGGCTCGAGCCGGTCGTCGAGCTGCAGCTCCGGATAGGTCTTGTCCTCGCCCTGCTGGTCCTGCTGGTCCTGCTGGGCCGTGTCCGTCGTCGCCGCAGACGCGGGGGCCGACGTGGGGGCCGCTGTGTCCGCGCCACCGCCTCCGGCGCAGCCGGACAGCAGCAGCGCCGCCACGAGGGCGGCGCCGACTGTTCGGGGATCGGTCACGATCGGCACCGACCCCATCGTCCTACGCGTCGGCGATCGTGGCCAGCACGTCCCCGGAGTTCACGACGGCGCCGGCCTCGACGGGCAGCGCGGTCACGGTCCCGGCCTTGTGGGCCTTGATGGCGTTCTCCATCTTCATGGCCTCCAGCACCACGACCAGGTCGCCCACCTCGACGGTGGCGCCCTCCTCGACGGCAACCTTGACGATGGTCCCCTGCATGGGGGCCGCCAGGTCGTCACCGCTGGCTGCGGCACCGCCGCTGCCGGAGGAACCACGCGTGCGCTTGGCCTTGGTGGGGGCCGGTGCCGCTGCGGCGGCGAGCCCCCGGACGGTGACGGCGAGTCGCTTGCCGCCGACCTCGACGGTCACCTCCTGTGCGGGGGCCTCGTCGTCGTCGGCCGCACCCGGCATCGGGGCGACGGGGATACCCGACAGGTCCCACTCCTTCTCCACCGAGATGGTCGCCGTGTTGGCGGTGATGAAGTCGTCGTGCTCGAAGGCGACGCGGAAGAAGTCCACGGTCGTGGGGACACCCTCGATCTCCAGCTCGGTCAGGGCACGAACCATGCGCCGGCGGGCCTGGTCGCGGTCGGAACCGGTGGTGATGAGCTTGGCGATCAGCGAGTCGTAGGACCGGGGGATCTCCCAGCCCGCCTCGCCGACGCCATCGACGCGCACACCCGGGCCCGACGGTGCGCGCCACCCGGTGATCAGGCCGGGGGAGGGGACGAAGCCCATGCCCACGTTCTCGGCGTTGATGCGCGCCTCGATGGAGTGGCCGGTCAGCTCGACGTCGTCCTGGGTCAGGGGCAGCGCCTCGCCCGCAGCGATCCGAAGCTGCCACTCCACCAGGTCCATGCCGGTGACCTGCTCGGTGACGGGGTGCTCGACCTGCAGGCGGGTGTTCATCTCCAGGAAGAAGAAGTCGCCGTCGCCTGCGCCGGGCGAGGACGCCGTCGCGGGGTCGTAGAGGTACTCGCAGGTGCCGGCGCCGGTGTAGCCGACCTGCTCGCTGACGCGGACCGCGGAGGCACCCATCGCCGCACGGGTGGCGTCGGACAGCCCGGGCGCAGGCGCCTCCTCGATCAGCTTCTGGTGTCGGCGCTGCGTGGAGCAGTCGCGGTCGCCCAGGTACAGGGTCGTGCCGTGGGTGTCGGCCAGGATCTGGATCTCGATGTGGCGCGGACGGGCCAGGTAGCGCTCGACGTAGACCTCACCCCGACCGAAGGCCGCGACCGCCTCGCGCTGGGCGGAGTCCAGGGCCTCCTGCAGCTCGTTGTCGGCGTTGACGACCTTCATGCCGCGACCACCACCGCCGTAGGCAGCCTTGATGATCAGCGGGTAGCCGTGCTCGGCCGCGAAGGCCTTGACCTCCTCGGCGTCGTCGGTGGGCTCCATCATCCCCGGCACCAGCGGGCACTCGGCGGCCTTGGCGGCCTCGCGAGCGCTCAGCTTGTCGCCCATCTTCACGATCGACTGGGGCGGCGGGCCGATCCATGTGACGTTCGCGTCGGTCATCGCCTGCGCGAAGTCGGCGTTCTCGCTGAGGAACCCGTATCCGGGGTGCACCGACCGTGCACCGGACTGCTCGATGACCTCCACGATCCGCTCGGTGTTGAGGTAGGACTCCGCGGGCGCTGCACCGCCCAGCAGGTAGGCCTCGTCGGCGTAGCGCAGCCACGGGGCGTCACGGTCGGCCTCGGAGTACACCGCCACGGTGGGCAGGCCCAGGTCGCGGCACGTGCGGAACACACGCAGGGCGATCTCCCCACGGTTGGCCACCAGAACCGGCCCGAGAGAGGCGAGCGCGGAGGAGGGGTTGGCGGATGCAGAAGCGGACACGGGTCGACCCTTTCGACGGCTGAGCGGTCGTTCGCCGGGATGCTAGCGGTCGGACACCCGAAGCCTTCAAGCGAGGGCTGCGTGACCTCGCTTCGCGCCGGGCACCCTGTCCGTCGTACCCTCCGCAGTCGGATAGCTCCGTGCCGACCGCCGCGACGTCCTTCGTTGTGCCGGCTCGGTCACGCCCCGACTACTCACGCGTCCTGCAAGGAGTCATCAGACCATGCGTCGCACGTCCATCGTCCTCGTCCTCGTCCTCGGCATGTTCCTGACGGCGTGCAGCGCCCAGGAGCCAGAGGTCGTCCTGAACGAGCAGGTGCCCGCCGCGCAGGCGGTCGCCGAGGTTGCTGAAGGCGAAGAGGGCGAAGCGGCCGCCGAGGCCGACTTCGCGTCTGCCGAGGCCGTCTGGGTCGCCGAGCAGCTGGCCTTCACCAGCGCCCCCTCCAGCATGCCTGCCGACGAGGTCGTCATGGGCCTGCAGGTCATCGGTGGCCTGCCGCACAACGTCATCTTCGAGGGCCTCGAGGGCGACCGCGTGCTGGTCGACGGTCCGGGTGAGGGCGAGTTCGCCGCGGTGAACACGATCCCGGCCGGCACCTACACCTACTACTGCGGTATCCCGGGCCACCGTGCGGCCGGCATGGAGGGCGAGATCACGGTCGGGTAGCCCCTCCGGCGTCGGTCCGGCGTCGTCGTTCGGGGGTCGTCCACCGGTCGGCTGGGGGCAACCAGCCGGCCATCGTGGGTTCACCTGCCGTGGTTACCGTCCGGTAGGTGCGTGGGCGAGCAGTCCGCCGCGCGCGTCCTGACCTCGTCCCGGGGTCGGGTTCGTCCTGCCCGAGGTGTTCGCCGTGCTGTCCCCGTTGCCCCCGTCGCGTCTCCGTCGTCGTGCCCCCTGGATGGTGGCGGTCGCCCTCGCCGTGGGACTCGTCCCGGTCGGCGTGGCGATCGCCCAGTCCGCTCCCGCAGCGGTGCGCCTGGAGGGGACGGACCCCTCGAGCCAGGCCATCGCGGTGTCGACGGCGACGTTCGACGACGCCGGTGGGGCCGGGACGACCGCCCGCCACGTCGTGCTCGGGCGCGACGACGAGTTCGCCGACTCGCTGGCGGCGGGCCCGCTGCTCGACGGCGGGCCGTTGCTGTACGTGCCCGGCGGCCCCGACGGGACGCTGCCGGGTCCGGTCGCGACGGAGCTGCAACGGCTCCTGCCCCCGGCTGCCGACGTGTTCGTCGCGGGCGGGGCCGCCGCGGTCTCCGAGGACATCGTCAGCGCCGTCGAGGCTCTCGGGTATCGCGTCGTGCGGCTCGCGGGGGAGGAGCGCACGGCCACGGCCGCGGCCATCGCGGACGAGGCGACCACGCTGTACGGCCCCGCTGACACCGTCCTCGTCGCGCGAGCGGACCGCTGGCCCGACGCCGTCGCCGGTGGGGCCCTCGCCGCCAGCGAACGGCTCCCGCTGCTCCTCACCGACGGATCCGGCGCCTCGGCGGCCACCGTCGACTGGCTCCGGGCCCACCCCGACCACGAGGTCGTGGTGCTGGGCGGCCCCGCCGCCATCGAGGCGTCGGTGTTCACCGCGCTGGACGCCGACCGGCGGGTGACCGGCCCGACTCGCGCTCACACGGCCGCCGCCATGGTGGCCGAGTTCGGCACCGACGTGACCGGCACCACCATCGTCCAGGGCTTCGCCGACGATGGCTGGGTGCTCGCCAACGCCGGCGCCACCCTGCTGCAGCCGCTGCTGCTCAACGGGCCGGACGTCGACACCCTCTCCGGCGTCGTCGTCGAGGCGCTGGCCGGCCGCAACGGCGAGCTGGTCGTGCTGGGCGGGACCGACCGCGTCGGCCCCGCTGCCCTGACCGCCGCCGAGGACGCCCGCTGACCGCGGGCCCCCGTCGCCTCCCTCCTCCTCCAGCACCGAAAGGGCACATCGTGTCGACCACCTGGACCCGCCGTTCCTTCATGTCCGCCGCAGCAGCCGCCGGGGTCGGCGGGCTGATGCTGCCCTACGGGGTCGGCATGCTGCGCGACGACGCCGAGGCGCAGATGCAGCCGCTGGGCGTGCGCTTCGACGCCGCCCCGTTCCCGCTGGGCGTCGCCTCGGGTGACCCGACCGCGGACAGCGTCATCCTGCAGACCCGCCTGTCGGATGCCCCCTTCGACCTCGACGCCCCGTGGGGCACCGTCCCCGAGGACGTCGAGGTGGAGTGGGTGGTGGCCGAGGACGCCCGCCTGCGTCGCGTCGTGGCCCGGGGCACGGTCGGCTCGTCGTCGGCCACCGGACATGCCGTGCACGTCGACGTGACCGGACTGGAGCCCGGCAGGGTGTACTGGTATCGGTTCGCCGCGCTCGGGGCGACGTCACGCATCGGGCGGACCAGGACGGCCGGCATCGCGCCGCTGCAGCAGCTGCGGATCGCCTACTTGTCGTGCCAGAGCTTCCCCCACGGCTACTTCACCGCCTACCAGAACCTCCTCCAGGAGGACGTGGACGTGGTCTTCCACCTCGGCGACTACATGTACGAGTACGGCGAGGGGGGCTACGGCGACCTGCGTTCCAGCCCCCCGGTGGACCAGGTCTTCTCGCTGAACTCCTACCGTGTCCGCTACGCCGCGTATCGCGGGGACCCCTGGCTGCGGGCCTGTCACGCCCGCTTCCCGTTCATCACGACGTGGGACGACCACGAGATCGACAACAACTGGGCCGGGGAGACCCCGGAGAACACCACCGACGTCGGAAACGCCACCCCGGTGGCGTACGCCGAACGGCGCTTCAACGCCTTCCAGGCCTACCACGAGAACCTGCCGATCCGGCCCGCACCGGACCGCAACGCCGTGAACGCCCCGGACTACCAGATCTACCGTCAGTTCGTCTTCGGCGACCTGCTGGACCTCAGCGTCCTGGACACTCGGCAGTACCGGACCGACCAGCCGTGCGAGAACCCGCTGACGGGTGGTGAACAGTTCGTCGTCGCGCGCTGCGCCGAGCAGGACGACCCCGACGCCACCATGCTCGGCGCCACCCAGAAGGACTGGCTGTTCGGCAACCTGTCGACGTCGACCACCGCATGGCGCTGCATCGCCCAGCAGGTCATGGTCAGCCAGCTGCGCACCCTCGGGCTGCCCGCCGAGGTCCCCGACGGCGGTGCCGGCAACCTGTACTTCAACATCGATCAGTGGGACGGCTACCGGGTCGAACGCCAGGCGCTGCTGGACCACCTGGCCGACAACGCCATCCCCGACACCGTCGTGCTGACCGGCGACATCCACTCCCACTGGGTGTTCGACCTGACCCGGGACTTCGACGACGCCGGTGCCCCGTCGGTGGGCACGGAGTTCGTCGGCACGTCCGTTACCTCCCCGGGCTTCGAGCAGGTCGGCGGCAACGAACCGGTTCGCAGCGACGCGTACCTGCACAACCGCCACCTCAAGTGGTTCGAGGGCACCCGCAAGGGCTACGCGATCATCGAGTTCACCCCCGACGGGGTGACCAACACCTACAGGGTCGTCGACACCGTGGAGGAGGACCGGTCGGGCGTGTCCACCCTTGCGGCCTTCCACGTCCCCCGTGGCGGGACCGTCGAGCAGGTGGCCGGCGACAGCGCCAACCCCCTCGGCACCGCGTAACGCTGGCGAAACGGACCGGGCGTATCGTCGCCCGGCATGGGTACCTCCGACGTCCTCTCCTGGCGACAGGTCGACGTCGACGGCGTGCCCACGCGGTACGCCGTCGGTGGCGAGGGGCCACCGGTCCTGTTCCTCCACGGCTGGGCGCTGGGGACGCGCGCCTACCGTCGGCCGCTGCGACGGTTGATCCGCCGCGGATGCCGCATCTACGCGCCCGCCCTGCCCGGACTGGGGGGTACCGCCGACCTGGCGCCACATGCCCGGACCGTCGCCGGCTACGGCTGGTGGGCGGCCCGGTTCCTGGCGTCGGTCGGCGTGTCCGAGCCGGTGATCGTCATCGGGCACTCCTTCGGCGGGGCGGTCGCCATCGGGATGGCCCACTCCCAACCGGACCTCGTGCAGTACCTGGTGCTGCTGAACGCCGTGGGCGGGGGACGGTGGTCGGGCCTCGTGGGCGACAGCCGACCGCTGGCCGACCGCCCGCTGTGGGACTGGGCGATGCACTTCGCCCGCGAGGCGGCCGTCGCCACGACCGATGTCAAGGCGATCCGCTCGGTGGTGCCCGAGGTGGTGGGCAACCTGGTCCGCAACCCGATGGGGGTGTGGCGGTCGGCCCACATGGCCCGCCGGGCCAACCTGACCGCCGAGCTGGCGTGGCTTCGATCTCGGCGGATCCCGGTCCTGGCGCTGACCAGCGACGCCGACTCCGTCATCCCGCAGGCTGCCTTCGAGGCGCTCTGCGCCGCCATCGGCACCGACGGCCACGTGGTCGCCGGCCGGCACTCGTGGCTGCTGACCGACCCGGACTCGATGGGCGAGGTGCTGGCAAACGTCGTCGACGTGCAGGTCGCCGAGCACCGCAGCCGCACCAACGCCAGCCGGCTGGAGGCCCTCGACGACCTGCTGTCCCAGACGCCGATGTCGGCGGAGGACCGTCGCCGGCTGCTCGACGAGGCGTCGCCGCTGTGGCTGATGAGCGAGGACGAACGCACCCTCGCCGGTGACCTGGCGCTGTGCACGCCGCCGCTGGAGGACGGGGAGGTCCGTGCCGTCGTCGTGCCGATCGAGGACAGCCGCCTGCTGCGGCTGACCGTCGTCGCCCATGACCGCCCGGGCCTGCTGGCCGACACCACCGCGATCCTGGCTGGGGAGGGCCTGTCGATCCTCGGGGCCAGCGCGATCACGTGGGCTCGCCTCGGCATGGCGCTGCACTCCCTGACCGTCGAGCCCGACGAGCACTTCTCGGTCCAGCGCTGGAACGCCATCGGCGCGCGGCTGCAGCAGGCCGACGGCACGCCCGTGCCCGTCCCGACCCCCCGCTCGTCCGCCCCCGTGGTGCGCATCCACGGCCAGACCGAGGACCGGACCCTGGTCACCGTCGAGGCCGATGACCATCTGGGCACGCTGGCGGCGATCTGCCGCTGGCTGGCCGACGAGGGCGCCACCATCGAGTCGCTGGGCACCCGCAGCGTCGGCGGCCGTGTCGTCGACAGCTTCGTCACCCGCGGGAAGGTGCCGACGGGCATGCCGCGCCTGACGGGGCGCGTGCGCTCGCAACGCGCACGCACCACCGCGGCCTGACGGAGGGGGATCGGCGCCAAGTCGTGCAGGAGGACCGGGCTCGGGTGTCGAACAGAGCGGCGACATCCCCTCAACGTCCAAGGAGCAACTCCGGATGCGTGCACGCCTCGTCGTCCTCCTCGCACTCCTCCTGCTGGGCAGCGTCGCTGTCCCGGCCGGGGCGATCGACGCACTGTCGGTCGTCCGCAGCGAGACCGGTCCCGTCGACCTGCTGCAGCTCGACCAGCAGGTCCTGACGTCCGACAACGTCACCTACCACGGCACCATCCCGATCGACTCGCCCGGTGTCGGCGGCGAGGTCGTCCACCGCGAGGACCTCGACAAGACGTTCTTCTACGCCACCGGGGCGAAGGGCCTGTCGATCTACGACATCACCGACCCGGCCCTCCCGATCCTGGTCAGCACCTTCCCGTTCTGGCACGCACAGAACGAGGACGTCCGGACCTCCGCGGACGGCACGATGGTCATGATCGCCGCCGACGGCTCGATCCTGGTCCCCATCGCCCCGCTGACCGTCGGCATCACCCTGATCGACGTCACCGACCCGGCCCTCCCCGAGATCGTCGCGTCCTCCAACGACCTGGTCATGGGACGCGGGACCAACCGCGGCATCGCCGAGCACACCGCGGAGTGCGCCGTCGACGACTGCTCGGTCATCTACGGGCGGACCGGCCGCATCTACACCGTCGACTTCGAGGCCGGCACGATCACCCCGATCCAGCGCCAGTGGAACCAGTTCCTCGACCCCACCACCGGGCAGTTCCGCCAGACCACCCAGATCCACGCACTCGACCGGGACGAGTCCGGCCTCGTGATCGCCGACTCCACCCCGCGCCTGGTCCTGGACCCCCTCGGCCTGTTCGAGCCGCTGGCCACCCCCGAGAACCCGGCGGTGCTGTCCATCGGCGAGCGTCCGGTGAACGACGACCGGCTGCAGCACAACAACCGCCGTCCCGGCGCCCTGGACTGGACGCCCCGTGATCCGTCCGACCCGGCCGACGCCATCGAGACCCGGACCGTCACCGGCCGGGAGCGGAGCCTGTCGGAGCTCGACGACCGACCCGTCCTGCGCGAGGGCGAGCTGCTGATCGGCAACTCCGAGTCCAACCTCAACACCGGCTGCAGCGCCGCCGGCGGCCTGAGCACCTGGTCGATGGCCAACTTCGACCAGGGCGCGGAGATGCAGCCCCTGGAGGTCTTCCGTCCGCTGAAGGGCACCTACGTCGACGGCAGTCCGCTCGTCAACGCCCTCGGCTGCTCCGGCCACTGGTTCACCATCCGCGACGGTGTCGTGGCGGCCAGCTGGTACGAGCACGGCATCCACTTCTTCGACATCGACATGGAGGTCGGCACGATCGACGAGGTCGGCTTCTTCCAGCCGATCGCCACCGAGGCCGGCGCGGCCTACTGGGTCGACGACGAGTTCGTCTACTCCGTGGACTACGCCCGCGGCATCGACATCGTCAGCTTCGACCGGGGCGCCCCCACCCCCTCGCAGGTCGAGCTGGACAACGCATGGCTGACCAACCTCGGCATCGTCGGGTCGGTTGCCCCCAACGAACGCGCGTGGTGCCGCCTGGCCGCCACCGGCTGACGCACGACCGACGGCTCGACGGGCCCCGGCTGGATCACGGATCCGGCCGGGGCCCGCGCCGTTGCATCGCCCACCCGGCGCCTGTCGGGTTCTGGGCCGTGG
Source organism: Euzebya rosea (assembly GCF_003073135.1). Lineage (NCBI taxonomy): Bacteria > Bacillati > Actinomycetota > Nitriliruptoria > Euzebyales > Euzebyaceae > Euzebya > Euzebya rosea. Next base: position 7,299 of record NZ_PGDQ01000016.1, on the reverse strand, counting down.
GTGGTGATTTCCCGACACGCGGCGGGGTTGTGCGGGCGCGATCCTCCGACAAGGTGGACAGGCATGGACCGGCCGGTCGCGGGCACACTGCCGCCCATGAGCGACTACCAGCGGGCCGTTGACCACATGAACGCCGACCACGCCGACGCGCTGGTCGACATCGTCCGCCACGTCACGGGGATGCACGTGACCGACGTGACCATCACCGCGATGGACGACCGGGGGTTCGACGTGGACATCGCCGACGACGACACCGACGGCACCGCCCGCATCCCCTTCCCTGGCGGGCCGATCGACCCGTCGGAGGTCCGGCAGGTCATGGTCGACATGACCCGCCGGGCTCGCGAGGAGGCCTGACCGGGCGGGTCAGCCCCGCTCGGTGGTCCGCTGGTACTGCCGGGCCGACAGGGGCACGAAGATCGCCAGGATGATGCCGATCCAGATCATCGTGTAGAGCACCGGGTGCTGCAGCGACCACACATCCGGGGCGGGGATGTTGGCAGCGGTGTTGCCGAAGAGCTCACGCGCCGCCTGTGTCACCGACGACACCGGGTTCCATTCGGCGAAATGTCGCAGCGGGGTGGGCAGGTTGTCGGACGGCACGAACGTGTTGGCGATGAAGGTGATCGGGAAGATCACCATGAACGAGGCGTTGTTGACGACCTCGGGTGAGGGCACCAGCAGCCCCACCCACGCCATCATCCACGAGATCGCGTACGCGAAGGCGAGCAGCAGCAGGAACCCGCCGATCGCCTCCAGCGGGGTGCTGCGGATCCGCCAGCCGATGATCAGTCCGGTCACCGACATCACGATGATGACGAGCACGTTGTTCACCACGTCACTGGCCGTGCGTCCGGCGAGGACCGCCGAGCGGGACATCGGCAACGACCGGAAGCGGTCGATGATGCCCTTCTGCAGGTCCTCGGCCAGCCCGGCCCCGGTGATCGTCGCGCCGAAGATGACGGTCTGGGCGAAGATGCCGGCCATGAGGAACTCGCGGTAGTCCACTCCCGGCGGGGAGATCGACCCGCCGAAGACGTAGGCGAACAGCAGCACGAACATGATCGGGCTGAGCAGCGTGAAGACCAGCAGGTCGGGAACCCGCTTGATCTTGATGAGGTTGCGTCGCGCGACGATGCGCGAGTCGCGGAACGTCCGGGCCATGGTGCTCATCGGGTGGCCTCCTGGGTCGTCGCGGCCGCGTCGGTGGCGTCGGTGGTCGTCTCTGCCCGATGGCCGGTGAGGGTGAGGAACACGTCGTCGAGGGTGGGGCGGCGCAGGCCGAAGTCCAGCACCGCGACGCCGGCGTCGTCCAGGCCGTCGAGCAGGCGACGCAACGACGAGGCGCCGTCGGCAACCTGGGCGGTCAGCAGGCGCGACTGGGGGGTGACTCGCACGTCACCGACGGCGTGGGTGGCCAGCACGGTGCGGGCGCGGTCGACGTCCTCGGGGCGTTCCACGGTGACCTCGGCCCGTTTGCCACCGACCTGGGCCTTGAGCTGGTCGGCGTCGCCCTGGGCGATGATGCGGCCGTGGTCCATGACGACGATGTCGTCGGCCAGCTTGTCGGCCTCCTCCAGGTACTGGGTGGTCAGCAGGAGGGTGGCGCCGCCGTCGACCAGCTCACGGATGACGTCCCACAGCTCGTTCCGTGCGCGCGGGTCCAGTCCCGTCGTTGGCTCGTCCATGAAGAGCACGGGCGGCCGCGCGACCAGCGCTGCGGCGAGGTCCAGCCGTCGCCGCATGCCGCCGGAGTAGGTCTTGATGATCCGGTCGCCGGCGTCGGTCAGCGAGAACTGCGCCAGCAGCTCGGTCGCGCGGGCCTTCGCCTTCGAGCGGGACATGCCGTACAGCTCGCCGACCATCTGCAGGTTCTCGACCCCGGTCAGGTACTCGTCGACGGCGGCGGACTGGCCCGACAGGCCGATCAGCTCGCGGACGCCCGACGGGTCGGACAGCAGGTCGACCCCGGCGATCGTGGCGCGTCCGGCGTCGGGCTTCAGCAGCGTCGACAGGATCCGGACGGCGGTGGTCTTGCCCGCGCCGTTGGGACCCAGGACGCCCTGGACGGTGCCTTCGGGGACCGACAGGTCGATGCCCGCCAGCGCCGTGACGTCGCCGTAGGCCTTCGTCAGCGCCTCTGCGTGGATCATCGCGTCCACGGGATGCTCCTGAGTGCGTTCATCGGCCACACGCTACTCGGGGCGTCGACGACGAGGTCCCGACGCGGGTGCCGCCTCCTGACAGGTGTGTGTCAGGAGACCGGTCGTTCAGGTGGTGCTGGCCGGACGGGCGGCGGGTCAGGTGGCCGCGGGAGGAAGCGCACCGGAGGTGCGGTGGGTCAGCCGCGGGTCGTTGGAGGCGATGAAGGGGGCCTGGCCGATCGCCTCGAAGCGGGCGGCGCGAGCCCACGCCGGTGCGCGGTGCACGGGTTCGGGGGCGCTGCCGGCGCCGAGGCCCAGGACCGCGACGGTCACGGCAGCCAGCTCCTCGTCGGTGGGGTTGCCCGCCGTGACGTGGATGCTGACCGAAGGGGTGTCGTCGCTGCTCACGCCGACGATCCTGCCATGGCGATGGCAGCAGCCCACAACCGGCAGCTCGTCGGGCGACCGACAGGGGCGCTAGCGTCCCGCCCGTGGCAGACACCCTGAAGTCCCGGTTCGGGCCCGACGTCGTCCACGGCCTGGCCACCGACCTGTCCCGCGTCGATCCGACCTTCGACGTCGACGGCTTCACCGCCATGGCACTCGACGGGTTCGAGGCGCTCGAGCTGACCGACCGGTCCCGCCACATCGCAGGTGCCCTTGCCGTGCACCTGCCCGGTGATCCGACGTCGGCGATGCACATGATCGTGGCGGCGCTCGGCGACCCCCTGGGCGAGTCGCTGGAGGGCATGGACGCCTTCCGCTACATGCCCTACGGCCACTGGGTTGCCACGCACGGACTGGCTGACGTCGACGCGGCCCTCGACCTCCAGCACGCCCTCACCCAACGGTTCACCGCGGAGTTCAGCATCCGCACCTTCGTCCAGCAGGCTCCCGAGGCGACGATGGCCCGCCTTCGTCGCTGGGCCACCGACGACAACCACCACGTCCGACGGTTGGTCAGCGAGGGCACGAGGCCGCGCCTGCCGTGGGCGCCCGTCCTGCGCGAATTCGTCGCCGACCCCTCGCCCGTCCTGGCCCTGCTGGAGCTGCTGCGGGACGATCCCTCCGAGTACGTCCGCCGGTCGGTGGCCAACAACCTCAACGACATCGCCAAGGACCATCCCGACCTCGTCGTCGACATCGCCGCGCGGTGGTGGGCCGACGGCGACGACACCCGGCGACGGCTGGTCCGCCACGCCCTGCGGACGTTGGTCAAGCGGGGCCACCCCGGCGCGCTGGCGGTCCTCGGGTACGCGGCGGACGCCGCGGTGGTCGTGGACCGTGTCACCGTCGACCCGCCGGTCGGGGTCATCGGCGATCGCGTGCGCATCACCGTCGACGTGCGCACGCCGGCGTCGACCCCGACCCCTGCCCTGGTCGACCTCGTCGTCGGCTTCGTGAAGGCGGATGGTTCGGTGCGGCCCAAGGTGTTCAAGGGCGCCGAGCTCCTCCTCGAACCGGACATGGCCCAGCAGGTCGTCAAGACCGTCTCGCTGCGGCAGCACACCACCCGCACCCACCACCCCGGACCCCACACGGTGGCTGTCCAGGTCAACGGGCGGATCGTCGGCGAGGCGGTTCCGTTCGAGGTGGTCCGGTGACCGTCCGGCCCCGCGACGGACGTGGCTCAGCGGCCGGTGACCCTCGCCACGAACGACTGCGGGTCGGCGGGACTGACGGTCACGATGCCGACGTCGGTGGTGACGGGCACCACGGTGGCGTGGTCACGGCTGGTCAGGTACGCACGGTAGGTGCCGATGTCGCCGCGGCGGAAGCGGCCGTAGTAGCCGAACCCGCCGCCGGAACCAGCGATCCGCAGGCCCATGCGGCCCGGCTCCGACATCTCCGCCAGCCCCCGCAGCGGTGACCGGAACGGGCGCCAGGCGTTGCGGTTGACGACGAGGTCGCCGCCCTGCACCTCGTAGGACCGCGGCGCCATGGCCCAGCTGAAGGCCAGGATGACGACGTACAGCATCGCCACGAGCGGCCCGACGGCCGGACCGGCCACGGTCCACAGGACGACGCCGATGACGACGAGCATCACGACCAGCACCGCGGACACCACCCTGGCGGTGCTGTCCAGCGGTGCGGCGTCGAACTCGGTCATGGCGGTGTCGAACCTAGAGGGGGATGTTGCCGTGCTTGCGCGGTGGCCTGGACTCGCGCTTGGACTTGGTCAGCTCCAGCGCCTTGATCAGCATCGGGCGGGTCTGCGACGGCTCGATGACCTCGTCGACGTAGCCGCGCTCGGCAGCGATGTAGGGGGTCGCGAACCGCTCGTTGTAGCCGTCGATGATCTCCTGGCGCTTGGCCTCGGGATCCTCGGCCTCGGCCAGCTCGCTGCGGTACAGGATGTTGACCGCACCCTGTGCACCCATCACGGCGACCTCCGCCGACGGCCAGGCGAAGTTCATGTCCGCACCGGCGTGCTTGGAGCCCATCACGTCGTAGGCCCCGCCGTAGGCCTTGCGGGTGATGACGGTCAGCTTCGGCACCGTCGCCTCGCAGTAGGCGTACAGCAGCTTGGCGCCGTGGCGGATGATGCCGCCCCACTCCTGCTCGGTGCCGGGCAGGAACCCGGGCACGTCCTCGAAGGTGATGATCGGCAGGTTGAACGCGTCGCAGGTCCGCACGAAGCGCGCCCCCTTCTCCGACGCGGAGATGTTGAGGGTGCCGGCCAGGGACATCGGCTGGTTCGCCACGATGCCGACGGGATACCCGTTCAGCCGTGCGAAGCCGGTGACGAGGTTGGTCGCCCAGTGCGGCTGGACCTCGAAGAACTCCTCGTCGTCGACGACCCGGGTGATGATGTCCCGCATGTCGTAGGGGACGTTCGGCGAGTCGGGCAGGAAGGTGTCCAGCGACTCGTCGACCCGGTCGGGGCTGTCGCTGGGTGCCTCCCAGGGCGGGTCCTCGAGGTTGTTCTGCGGCAGGAAGCTCAGCAGGTACTTGATGTCCTCGATGCAGGCCGGCTCGTCGTCAGCGGCGAAGTGGGCCACACCGGACCTGGTGTTGTGGCTCATCGCGCCACCGAGCTCCTCCATGGACACGTCCTCACCGGTGACGGTCTTGATGACCTCCGGGCCCGTGATGAACATGTGCGAGGTCTCCTTCACCATGAAGATGAAGTCGGTCATCGCGGGGGAGTAGACGGCGCCGCCGGCGCAGGGGCCCATGATCGCCGAGATCTGGGGCACCACGCCGCTCGCCTGGACGTTGCGGTAGAAGATCTCGCCGTACCCGCCCAGCGCCACCACACCCTCCTGGATGCGTGCACCGCCCGAGTCGTTCAGGCCGATCATCGGGACGCCCATCTTCAGGCTGAGGTCCATGACCTTGACGATCTTCTCGGCGAACACCTCGCCGAGGGACCCCCCGAAGACGGTGAAGTCCTGCGCGAAGACGCAGACCTGCCGGCCGTCGATCGTGCCGTAGCCGGTCACGACCCCGTCGCCGGGGATCTTCTTCTCCTCCAGCCCGAATCCGGTGGCGCGGTGGACGGCGAGCCGATCGGTCTCGACGAAGGATCCTTCGTCGAGCAACAGGTCGAGGCGCTCGCGCGCGGTCAGCTTGCCCTTCGCGTGCTGCTTCTCCACCGCCCTCGCGGATCCGGCGTGTTCAGCTTCGTCGATGCGGCGACGGAGCTCCTGCAGCTTCTGTTCAGTGGTCGACATCGGAGGCGGATCCTAGTCGGCATCCATGCACCGCAGCGATTCGAGCACCTGCACCGGGGTGCGGACCACCGTTCCTTACACGGTCCTTTCCGCCTCGTCGGATCCCCGGGGGCCCTGTGTAGGGTCACCGGGCAGTACAAACCTTCTGAGGGGAAGCAACATCGTGAAGACCCGTTACATCGCCCTGTTCGCCGTGCTCGCACTCGTGCTCGCCGCATGTGGAGGAGGGGAGGAGGCGTCGGACACGACGGCCGCCGATCCGACCGACGAGGCCGCCGCCGAGACCGTCGAGGACACGCCCGACCCGACCGAGGAACCGGCCGCCGAGGAGGCCGAGCTCACCCAGGTGGACGCCGAGCCCACCGAGGACGCCGCCCCGGCTGCCGATGACCCGCGTGCCGCCGACGCCGCCGCGCTGGCGGCCATGATCGACGGCGAGTCGTTCCCCTACGAGCTCGAGGACGAGCAGGCCAACGGCCCCCTCTTCCTCTACCTGGCGGCCACGGAGACCGACCCGACGCTGGTGCGCGCGGCGCTGCAGGCGCTCGACGAGAGCTACTGCCCCGGGGAGTTCGACGGGTGCAACCCGATCGACGAGGAGTTCCTGTCCGTCGTCACCAGCCACCTGTCCGCCGACACCGATCCCAACATCGTGACCGCGGCCATCGAGCTGGGCGGCAAGGCGCTGAACCTGGACGAGGAGCCCGCCGAGCTGCTCGACGCGATGCTCGCCCTCGCCGCCGACATCGACGATCCAGCCCTGGACGCCGCGGTGGCCAACGAGATCTGGCAGGCGGACTGGGAGGGCAACCCGGCCGTGGAGGCCCTCTACCTTGAGGCCGTCAGCTCCGACGTCGACTACCTCAACAAGGTGGGAACCTTCCGCATCGAGACGGGCAGCCCCAGCCAGCTGGCGGCTTTCGACGACTTCTACACGGCGCTGACGGCCAACCTCGGCCACGAGAACTTCGCCATCCACGGCGGGTCGCTCAAGGCCCTCGGTGAGATGATGGCCACCGTCGACCGCAGCGACCCCCGCTGGCAGGAGGTCTACGACGCGGCCGACGTCGCCCGGACCAACGTCCACCCCTTCGTCCGCGGTGCCGCCATGAACGCCTGGGAGTCCATGAAGGCGCTGGAAGCCATCCCGACCGTCATCAGCGATCACCTGGCCGACTTCGAGGACGGTGGCCTGGGCTCGGTGTCGTTCACCGCCTACGACGGCCGGTCGGACTCGATCGGCTTCGACATCTCCGCCTGGTCCAACGTGACCGACGCCGCCATGACCATGCTGTGGTGGTCCACCAGCGGCCAGGACTGGCACTTCGACTACCTCGGTGACTACGACATCGAGCTGGGCGAGGGGGCGCCGGAGGTCGACGACCAGATCGCCGCCATCGCCGACGAGGCCCGCGCGTGGTTCACCGCGAACGAGGCCGCCATCGCCGCCGCCGCCGCAGGCGGCGCGTAGGGAGGGC